>JALRFL010000175.1 GCA_023259875.1 Alphaproteobacteria bacterium | reverse complement strand
AGGGTTTGATCTCAATCAGGTTGTTGTTGTTGGCAAAGGTCAGCTGGGGCATGGGGCGGCCTATGGAACACAACATCCAGATTTCCGGTTAATTGTGCGTGATGATCTGATGATCATAGATGACGATAAGCCTGATGATTTTGTCAAATGGGCCAGTCAGCTAGATGACCCTGCCGCCGAAGACCGTGAAGGGGCAGGCAGGTTTTATCAACGCCGCGATTTTGCCAGATATGTTCGTGAATTGCTGGATCAGTATCATATCGAAACTGTTATCACCCAAATCAAAGCAAGGGCATTGCGCCTCTCGCGCGGCCATCATGGTGATTGGGTAATATCTCTTGATCAGGGTGATCCTGTTATCGCCAAGGCGGTGGTGCTGGCAACCGGGAATCCAGTTCCCTATGGTGATCACCTGATCAAGCCAGATGCACCTATGGATCGCATTCACCGCACGCCTTGGGATGGAAAATCCCTTGCCAAGGTTGCCGCCGAGGATCATGTGCTTTTGGTTGGAGGGGGATTAACTGCGCTTGACGCTTGCCTTGCGCTTTATCACGCCAAACATAAAGGCAAGATAACGCTGGTGACGCCGCGTGGGCTCTTGCCGCCGCGACAACGGATTTGGACAAAAGACAGCATTCCGCCTTTTCCTGCCCCTCTCACCGCTTATCAATTTGTTCGGCATATGCGCCAATATTTGCCGCAAGAAAGCCCAGATACCAGTGTCTGGCAATCAGCATTTGAGGGGCTAAGGGCGGTCATCCCCGAAGCCTGGTCAAGATTATCCCCCTTATGCCGCAAACGGCTTATCACTCGCCTTGGCTGGTTATGGTCATTATTACGTTATCGCGCCGCGCCGCAGGCTATTGCCGCCATCCAAGATATGCTAAAACACAATCAAATGGCCATCATCTCTGATCGGGTCATCAGCATAAGCAAAGGCGCCCCCCTCAGGGTTGCGTTATCTCAACACGCCCCTGTTACTTGTGATATCGCCTATCTTGCCTCTGGCCCCGGCCATGATCCCCTGATCCAAGCGTTAATCAGCGATGGGATTGCCCAATCGCCCTTTGGCAAAGATGGACAGTATCCATTTGGGATCGCGGTAGGTGATGACTTAGCGTTGATAAGCGAGATGGGCAACACCGCAAACTGCCTATGGGCGATTGGCCCGCCAACCATGGCTAGCCTTGGTGATGTTGTTGGGGCATCATCTGTCGCAAGGCAGGCGGCCTCTCTTGCTAAACAGCTTTGCACCACCTTTGCCAGAAAAAGGCCAGATGATGACAAATAAAACTGGATTTTGGACAAAAAAAACCCTCACAGAGTTTAGCCATGAGGAATGGGAAAGCCTCTGTGATGGGTGCGGAAAATGCTGTCTGATCAAACTCGAAGATGTGGATAGTGGCGAGATACATTATACCGATGTTGGCTGTACCTTATTAGATGGCCAATCTTGCCGTTGCCGTGACTACGCGAACCGCAAACAGATCGTGCCTGATTGTGTTATCCTTACCCCTGATCGACTGGAACAAATTCCATGGATGCCCAAAAGCTGTTCATATCGGTTGATCTATGAAGGCAAGGATTTGCCTGATTGGCATCCTCTTATCACTGGTGATCCGAATAGCACGCATCAGGCCGGACAATCCGTTGCCGGACAAATCATTTCCGAAGATGATATTGATGAAGACGACTTGCCTACCCATATGAAAGATTGGGACAGGTAATTGCCCCTATTGCTAGGCTCTGAACGAAACCCTTATGACAGGACGATGATTGAGAAACAGATGAGCAAATGGTCACTTATCATATATGTTTTGATTGCCTCATTTCTGGTGATTTCTCTTTGGCAATATGGCACCGCGGATAAAGAATGGGCGCGGTGTAAGGAATCACTAATCGCGCAATATCTGGGGTCAGAATGCACGCCGATTGGCGGCATCGGAATTCAGCAAAAAAGCCTCAACCCCACCTCGCCTTTATCTGCGCCGGGCAGCAACATTTAACTGACACATTCTAACCAACGGAGCCTTTTTATGTTTTTTCCATCAGGCACACACAAAGACCATGGCCTAGCCTTTAATCCCTTAAAGGCGATTATCTCGCCAAGGCCGATTGGCTGGATTTCCAGCATTGGTGCTGATGGTGTTCATAACCTTGCCCCATACAGTTTTTTCAATGCCATTTCAGAATCGCCGCCCATGGTTGCCTTTTCGGGATCACCCGGCGCTCAAGGCGATAAGGATTCGATCAAAAATATTGAAGAAACCGGTGATTTTGTTGTAAATATCGTGTCTAGCCATTTGATGGATGCCATGAATATCACTTCGGCCAGTTTGCCAAGGGATGTGTCCGAATTTGATCAAGCAAAACTGACCGCCACGCCATCTCGCTTTGTTTCCTCCCCTCATGTGGGCGAATCCCCTTGCTATCTGGAATGTCGGCTTTGGCAAATCCTTGATCTGCCACAAGCCGCTAATGGGGAACATGGCCGTCTGGTCATTGGTGAAGTCCTTGGCATCGGCATAGATGATGCCATCATCACGCCTGAAGGACAATTAGATGTCACCAAGTATCAACCTGCGGCACGGTTAGGCTATAAAGATTACGCCATCATTGACAAGGTCTTTGAATTAGACCGGCCAAATCCCTAAACCCTAATCAAATAAAATTGCGGTGTTAGCGCGACTTCGCTGATTAGTTGATCAGGCATTTGCTGATCGTCACATTGGCGTAACCATTAAGGTCGGTATCGGTAAGCCTGATACGGATCAGCCAGTCTTCCATAGCCAGCACCATCGTAAGCGGCAACACGCCATTGGTGATTTTCTCCCCCCCCAAAAACGATGCCCTGACGGTGACAGGCTGTTTTAGATCAAACCATGGGTTGTCGTGATTGGCATCTTGTCCGGACTCACCCTCAATAAATAAGCTAAGGGTTTCGGATAAAAACATACGGTCGCTATTGCCGCCAGCAAAATTGGGGGTGACGACCTCAACATCTCGCTGTTCAATTTTGCGGCATTTCGTGGCTTCGCCTAAGGTATTTAGCAATTGGCGAATCTGCTCAGGCGGCACATCTTTTGCCAGATACCGCGAGACCAGCTTTCTTAAAGACACCACATCTTTATCTTCGGTGTTAATCAGCGCTTCGGCAGCGAGTCGGCGTTGCTGTTCGGTGTTGAGTTGTTCCGTCAATACAGCGACCGTTTGCTCAAGCCGATTGTTATTTTGCACCAGTTCCTGAAGCCTATCACTGGATGAAGAAAACACCGACCATTGCTGATTCTGTCCGATAATCCAGCCAACCCATAAGGTTACCAATAAAGCCAGAATACGCAGAATAAAGCGCAATTGGGATTTCGCTTCGCGTTTGCGATATCGTTCGGTGGTTTGATAATAATCCATGCTAACAAGAAATCACTGTTGGAGGACTGGATTACCCACAATTAGACGCTATGATAACCCATTGCAATTTCTCTCTATTCTAACAGGAAATACAGGTATCGTCATGAGAAAAGCAAATCGGGCATGGCAACGGATGCTAAGCGGTAGGCGGCTTGACCTGCTTGATCCAACGCCAGTGGATATTGAAATTGATGATATTGCCCATGGTTTGTCGCGGGTGGCGCGCTGGAATGGCCAGACAAACGGCAAATGGCCATATTCCGTGGCTGACCATTCGGTTATGGTGGAACGCGTCTTTACCGAACAGAACACAGGCGTTGGCACACGCTGGCAATTGGCTTGCTTGCTTCATGATGCGCCAGAATATGTCATCGGGGATATGATCACCCCCTTCAAATCTTTTCTCGGAGACAGCTATCTTGAAATTGATGATCGTTTAAGCCGCGCTATTCATTTGCGATTCGGATTGCCAGGCGAATTGCCGGTGTGGGTCAAAAAAGCCATTAAGAAAGCAGATAAAACCGTCGCCTATCTTGAGGCCGTGCAGATTGCCGGATTTTCCCAAGACGAAGCCAAGCGATATATCGCCAATCCCCGAACCATACCGCCCCACATCATCTCACCCTTGCCACCTAATAAGGCAAAGCTTGCTTACAGAAAACGCTTTGATGAATTGATGGATAACATGACACCGCCGTCCATATCCTGATAGGATAACAGCAGATAGGGCGAATCATGCCCATAACCATAATAAGAAAAGGATGACATGATGCTCACACCCATAAGACCGGAAAATACCGTCATCTTTGTTGCGCTTGAAAGTGAACTTCCCGCCGCCCTTCTGCCCGAATGGAGAGTGATTTATACTGGTGTGGGCAAAGTTAATGCAGCAGTTGAAGCAACTCATTTTTCCAATCTTTATCAGATAGATAAAATGATTAATTACGGTACTGCTGGGAGTTTGAATCCAGCTATTTCCGGATTGGTTGAAGTTGGCCAATTCTATGAGCGTGACATGGATGTTCGCCCTCTTGGTTTTGCCATAGGCCAAACCCCATTTGAGAGCGAGATTGGTCTTAACTTTGGTTATGATGGGGCGGTGTGCAGCACAGGTGATAATTTTGTCACTGACCCCCCTGAACTTCATTCCGATATCGTGGATATGGAGGCTTATGCCCTAGCCAAAGTGGCAAAGAGGCTTGGCTGTGATTTCAGGTGCTTCAAATATATCTCTGACAGCGCCGATAGAGAAGCCGCCGCCGATTGGCAAGAAAACCAGCGCCAAGGCGCAAAGCATTTTGTTGATTATTTTTTGCGTGTGGTGATTGGTGGGGACACTCGGACTTGAACCGAGAAGCCTGTTACGGCGGCAGATTTTAAGTCTGCTGTGTTTACCAGTTTCACCATGCCCCCTTATCAAGAATCTTCTTTCTTGTTAAGTTTTGACCGTGACTGTGTCAAGCGCATAGCATGGCAAAATCAGACATAAGGATAAAACCGTGTTTTTTCTGCCCCTTTTTGATGACAATCCCACCGGACGAGTGCCCATCGTCACATGGATTTTGATGGCGATATGTATCGCGGTGTTTCTGTTTCAGCTAGGGCTTGATGAGCGCGGCGAGCGGTTGTTTATCTTTTCTTATGGCGCAGTGCCTGCCCTGATCACAGGGTCGGAATTAAGACCGCCTGCTCTGGCAGGCTTGCCAGACTATGCCACTGTGGTGACATCGGTGTTTCTGCATGGCGGCATCCTGCATCTGGGCGGCAATATGCTCTATCTTTGGATTTTTGGCGATAATGTTGAAGACAGCATGGGGCCAGTCAAGTTTATGGTCTTTTATCTGGCCTGCGGCATCACGGCGACCATGGCGCATGTGGCCATAGCGCCGGATTCGGTAACCCCATTGGTCGGCGCCTCTGGCGCTATTGCCGGGGTGCTAGCCGCTTATCTTATGCTTTATCCTCATGCCCATGTTCGGGTGTTGGTTATCATCCTTATTTTTATTCGCTTTGCATCCTTTCCTGCGCTTGCGGTGCTGGCGGCGTGGCTTATCATTCAGTTTTTATCTGCCCCGTCTGCGTTTAGCGGCAGTGAGGGCGGAGGGGTTGCTTACTTTGCTCATCTTGGCGGCTTTGCCGCAGGATTGGTGCTGACGCCGTTTTTCAAACGCCGTGATCAAAAGATATTTCCACCAAAGCAAGACACAGAAAACCAGCCCCTGTCTCATTCTTCTATCAACATCATGACGCGGCATCAGATCAAGAATGAGTTTGTGGATCGTTATCGGCATCGCAAACCCCTGACAAAACCCTCATCCTCGCGCAGAGATTTGCCCGAAGTGAAAAAACCATCGCGCCCCAAAGGCCCATGGGATCAAAACTAGCCCTACGGTAAAGCAACGCATAACGCCTGAAGACGGTCAGACGGTATTTCCACCCGATACGGTCTGTTCCTTTGTGCCTGTGCCACCAAGCGAGACGATCAGATCAAGCACCTCATCCGCCGCCGCATCCACATCATCCAGATTAAGCGAGGCAACAACCACCGCCGTGCCATATTGCCCCGGCTTGAACCAAGGATAGCTTCCGATGCTAAGGCCTTGATAACGGTTTTGGATATTCCCTAGCCCCTGAGCCAGCGTGCCTTCGCCGATTTCTGTTTGTATAGACACGCGGTGCTTATCGCTTCCTTTGGGCAACATGGCTTCCATTTCTGCCAACATCGCCTCAAAAATCTTAGGCACACCTGCCAGAACATGAACATTGCCAATGCGATAACCCGGCGCCGCCGAGACCGGATTATAGATCAGCTCTGCGCCTTCGGGCACATCTGCCATTTTCTGTCGGGCGGCGTTGTAATCCAGCCCTGTGCCTTGGTAATGTTCAATCAAAAGGCGATCAGCCTCAGGATGGCGGATCACCTTGACCGAAAAGGCACTAGCAACCGCCACGGTTGTAATATCGTCATGGGTAGGGCCAATGCCGCCAGAGGTGAACACCAAATCATAAGCCGCCGATAACGCCTTTACCGCCGCAATGATCCCGTCATGGGTATCGCCTATTACCCTAACCTCAGCTAAGCTAATGCCGCGATCATGGAGAAACTGGGCCCGCGTGTTAATATTTTTATCTTGGGTCCGGCCGG
>JALRFL010000056.1 GCA_023259875.1 Alphaproteobacteria bacterium | reverse complement strand
GATTTATGTTTCTGCGCATTTGAAAAAGGTTTCTGATCTCAATGGTCTTGGCTATCAGATGCCCATGGTATTTATGGCTTTCTTCCTTGGGGCGTTATCCATCATTGGGATTCCGCCACTTGGGGGATCATGGAGCAAGTTTTTGCTAATGGCCGGGGCGGCAGAACGAGGCATGATGCTGGTGATTTTGGTGCTTGCTGTATCCTCGCTTTTGAATGTTTGGTATCTTCTAGAACCTGTAATGCGTGGGTTTTTTATGGTGCAAAGACAAAATGTTAAGGTCAGTTATCATCCCTTGGTGGTGATACCGCCAGTCTTGACCGCAATTTTATCCATTGTCTTGTTCTTTGTGCCGTGGCCCTTTACCACCCTGATCAGCATGATGGTGACGCCATGAGTGACAATGACATGAAGCACAAGGTAGAAACCATGGCGCTTGAACGCTATGGCAAGGCATTTACCTTAGTCCTTGTGATCGCGATAGTGATTTTGCTGGTGATTGAGATATTCACTCATCGCCATGGTGAACTTCCTATCGAAGAAATGTTTTTCTTTCCGGCGGTTTATGGGTTCTGCGCGTTTGTTTTCATTGTCATGATGGGCAAATTGTTAAGGCAAGTGATTATGCGGCCAGAAAATTATTATCAGAATGAGGAGGCTGATCGTGATGATGCCTGATCTTGGACTTCCTCCCGGTCTTGTTATGATATTGGCGGCAATTGCTATCCCATTTCTGCCGCCGATGACGCGGCATATCTGGATGTTGCTTGCAATTGCGCTATCTGCGACGACTTTGCTAGCGTCACCAGGGGACCATGTGATCTGGTCTGTCATGGGGCTGGAATTATCGCTTTATCATGTGGATCATCTGACTTTTCCGTTTTCGATGATCTTTCATATTGCCGCCTTTTTGGTGGTGATATACAGCTGGCATGTGAAAACATGGCCTGAACTCACGGCTAGTCTGGCTTACGCTGGCGCGGCCATCGCGGCGGTTCACGCGGGGGATTTGATCAGTCTCTTTATCTGGTGGGAAGCGACAGCCATCACCTCGGTCTTTATTATTCTTGCCGCAGGGACAGTGGCGGCAAGGCAAGCGGCGATGCGCTATCTGATTATTCAGGTGTCTAGCGGTGTTCTGCTGATTGGCGGCGCGGCGTTATATTATTTTGAAACAGGACATATCACTTTTGAGAAGATGACCCTTGAGGGGATGGCGAGCTGGTTTATCTTTCTTGCCTTTGGTATTAAGGCGGCTTTCCCTTTTCTTAATGGCTGGTTGCAAGATGCTTATCCCGAAGCCACGCCAACCGGAACTGTGGCTTTATCTGCCTTTACTACCAAACTGGCTATTTATGCGCTGGCACGCGGATTTCCGGGAACAGAGGCCTTGATATGGATTGGCGCAGTGATGACAGCCTTTCCAGTATTTTTCGCGGTCATTGAAAATGATCTGCGCCGGGTATTGTCGTTTAGTCTGAACAATCAGCTTGGGTTTATGGTAGTGGCGGTTGGTATTGGAACACCTCTGGCGTTAAATGGGGCGGTGGCGCACGCCTTTGTCCATATTATCTATAAAGCTTTGTTGTTTATGTCCGTTGGTGCTGTGGTGCATCAAACCGGTACAGCCAAAGCCTCAGAATTAGGTGGTTTATATCGCAAAATGCCCTTTACCATGCTGTGTTGTGTGATCGGCGCGATGTCAATTGCGGCGTTTCCGCTATTCAGTGGATTTGTGGCAAAATCGCTAACCATGACAGCGTTAGGGGGAACGGAATATGCCTTGGCTTATCTTGTTCTGCTGTTTGCCTCGGCTGGTGTGCTTGAACATTCCGGCATTAAGATCCCTTATTTTACCTTTTTTGCGCATCCGACCACTAGGCAGATTGGCAAAACCCCCACTGGCATGACCATAGCCATGGGTATCGCGGCGGTTATGTGTATTGGAATTGGCGTATTCCCCGGTCTCCTTTATCAAATCCTGCCTTATGCAAAGGTGAAAAATCCTTATGATTTGGGGCATGTCACAGGTCAGTTGCAATTGCTGTTGCTGGCAGGGATGGCGTTTGTTGTTCTGATCAGGCTTGGGCTTTATCCACCAGAAATCCGTTCAACGGTATTAAACACAGATTGGTTTTATCGGCGTCTTGCCCCGGCTATCGTTAAGCCGCTTGTGGCCTTTGTGTTGTCTCTGGCCAAGGCGGTGGATGATCTGGTGATGCTATTGGCAAGAAAAGCCATGGCTGGCGCAAAATGGATCGCTGAACACCCTCTTGCTGGCCCAGTTATCCCCGGACCTGCGGCCTTGGTTCAGGTCATGGTTCTTTTGTTCATCATGGCCATTATTTATGCGAATCTTATCTGACGCCATCATCAGGCCTTTTGTCTGTCTATGGCTAGTTTTCGCGCCATTATCATTGGCTATGGCAGGAGATTTGGTTCGGGTTGAGGTTTATGACCCTGTTCAACGCTTATGGCATCCGGTGTTGGTTGAGATAGCGGAAACACAGGCAGAGCGCCAAATTGGTCTGATGCACCGCGATGTTTTGCCTGAAAATCAAGGGATGTTGTTTGTTTATCCGCAAGAAAATCGCCTATCATTCTGGATGAAAAACACTTACCTATCTCTTGATATTATGTATTTTTCTAAAACGGGTGATTGGATTAATACAGCCGCGAACACAACACCTCTTAGCCTTAATGGCTATCCGTCAAAAGCGCCTGCGCAGTTTGTATTAGAAATGGTTGCAGGAAGCGCAAAAACATTGCATATAGGCGAAGGCAGTCGTTTGGTGATTAAAGATTGCCATTTGATAAAGACAGGACTTGATTTCGGTCTTTGCTCCCGATAAAAAGGGGGTGTTCAGCGTGACTTCTTACGTTGATTCAGTTTAGTCGGAGTGTAGCGCAGCCTGGTAGCGCATCTGGTTTGGGACCAGAGGGTCGGGAGTTCGAATCTCTCCACTCCGACCATTTTTAACCGGCCTTTTTTGCCGATCACAGTTTGGTGGATCATGAAGGTTCGTATTTTTCAAAAACCGAAATCAGCAATGCAATCTGGTAATACCGGATGGGGTAAATCTGCGCCTTGGGTGATGGAATCCATTCGCCAACACCGCGCGCAACCTGATGCTTTGATGGGCTGGCAGTCTTCTGGCGATACCCTTAAAACCTTTCATCTTGCGTTTGATACCCTTGATCAGGCTCTTGATTATGCGAAATCTCATGGATTTGACGCCACCGTTCTTGCATCACCAGCGCGCCGTCGTTGTCTCAAAACCTATGCGGATAATTTTGACTTTCGCCGGAAGCAGGCTTGGACACATTGATCCTGCCGGCCATTTCGGCATTATCCTTGCAAGGCCGTGTGATCTTTACAGCAAAGAGAAGGGGTTTTGATGGTATCCTGTTTCTGGAACAAGCTCACTTTCATGGTGATGATTGCCGCGGTTGTTATGGGTTTGACGCATCAAGCCCAGTCAAAGATGACGTTTTATCTGATTGACGGCACCGAAGACCCTGAACCCTCTCTGGCCTCATGTATGTCTGTGATTAATAACGGCACATTAATCCAAGCCGAGGATAATCTGTGGCATTTCAATTATGAAATATGGGAAATATTCTTTAAGGAAAAATTATTGTTTTGCCATAAGCACGGGGTGATTTATCCGCGTGGTGAACGGGTGGATTGAACGGGATAAAACTTGCTCTTATCCGATTATTGTAATATCCAGAACGACAATGGCTCCGTAGCTCAACTGGATAGAGCAGCTGACTTCTAATCAGCAGGTTGCAGGTTCGAATCCTGCCGGAGTCGCCAGTTTTTTTAAGTTCGATTATGTTAGTGTTGAGTCATTATGCGTGAAAATATCATAGCAATGGGGGTAGTCGCCTTATTCATTCCGGCAGTATATTTTGGCTGGTTAGGCTTAAAATGGGTTTTCACGACGGTTGACCCCAATGATGTGATTGCCGTTTCGGTTAGACTCGAAAATCGCTGTGATTTAGATGACAATGTCTTTGTGGCTGAGTCTTTAACAACGGGCAGAACCTATCGTTTTAACAACGGCAAAATGGAATTAAAATTGCCGCGCAAAACCAAATTGATGTTGACGATCAACAAATCCTATCCCGGTTTTGAATATACGGGCATTCCCCAAAAGGTAGAAAACACCATGACCTTAGTGGCGGATTGTTCGGTATCGCCGCGCCTGCAATCCACCATGGGCGCAATGAAAGAACAGTTTAACACCGATTAAGGCGTGGGGTTGCCGTCAGCAAGCCTTGAGCATGATCGGCGGATGTTGCCCAAGCTGATGATCTCGGGGGTCATGACTGACCAATAACACCGGAAGATTTAACCTTTGGCTTTCCGATTGGATCAATTCCACCATCTGGTCACGCATATCTTCATCAAGGCTGGAAAACGGCTCATCCAATAGCAGCGCTTCGGGTTCAGCCAATAAAGTGCGAAGCAAAGCGACGCGCGCTTTCTGACCACCAGAGAGGGTTTCGGGATCACGGTTTTCCATTCCACCTAGACCGGCGCGTTCCAAGGCCTCAGCAATAAGGTGTTTTCGGGATTTGCCCTTTTCCTGATCTTGGGGTTTTGTGGCCATGCCAAAGCCCAAATTATCACCAACACTCATATGCGGAAACAACAAGGGCATTTGAAAAATTAATCCGATCTTTCGCTTTTCTGCCGGCAAATGGATGATGCTTTTCTCATTGAGCAAAATATCACCATCCGCAGTCATGTTTTCGGTTTCAAGGCCAGCAATCCAGCGTAAGAGAGAGCTTTTGCCAACACCACTTGGCGCAATGATGATGGCAATTTCTGTTTTCGCGATGGCCAAGGTAAGTGGCTCAAACAATCGCTTACCGCCATAGCGAATATCGGCTTGCTGAATGTGTAGCATGATGACGCGAATAATCCGGTTGCTGTGTTTAAGGCCACAACTATACCCATCAGATTCTCATTACACAAAAGAAACTGGCCGGTGATGGATTTTTTTCAATATGTTAAGGTTATATTAATCTTTGTGGTTTACACCTAGTCATGCCCCCTTAATGGTAAGGATAACTTGGGGGAACGATGTAACCATTTTGGCTATCAAAGGGAATTCTATGGATATTCGCAAATATACTAAGCGCCTGACGATCATGATGTGGTGTGTCTTGGCCGCTATTTTTCCGTTAGCCATGACCAAAGCGGATGAGTTTTCAGTGATCACTCGGCAAGCTGCCGGTCAAACCGTATATTTTAACGCTTGGGGTGGATCACCTGCCATCAACGCTTATATCCAATGGGTAGGTGAGCGGGTTAAGGTGGAATATGGCATCACCCTTGTTCATGTCAAATTGACCGAAACCGCAGGGGCGGTCACTCGCATTCTTGCCGAAAAGGCCAGTGGAAAACTGTCTGGGGGGTCTGTGGATTTGATTTGGATTAATGGTGAGAATTTTGCCACGATGAAAACCCATGGTCTGCTTCGTTCTGATGATTGGGTATCTGGGCTTCCTAGTTTTGCTTATACCGACCCTAAAAAACTGCCCGGCATTGTCAGCGATTTTGGCACGCCGACAGATGGGCTAGAATCCCCATGGGGCAGGGCGCAGTTGGTATTTGGTTATGATACCGCTTATGTCACTACGCCGCCAAACTCCGCAGAAATGCTAGCCAAGTGGATCAAAAATAACCCCGGGCAATTTAGCTATCCCAAGCCGCCAGATTTCACAGGGACAAGCTTTCTCAAACAGATTTTGCTTGAGGTAAGCCCAGAGCCTACGGTGTTTTCCCTGCCTGCTGATCAAGCTGATATTGATCAGGCGCTCATGCCCTTATGGCAATGGCTAGATCAGGTGCATCCGCATTTATGGCAACAAGGTAAGAGGTTTCCGGCCAATTATACCGCGCTTGTGCAGTTGCTAGGTGACAAGGAAATTGCCATTGCCATGGCCTTTAATCCCACAGAATTTTCTAACGGCATCTCGCAAGGCATTTTGCCTGAAACCGTGCGTAGCTATATCCATGCTGATGGAACCTTAGCCAATGTTCATTTTGTTGCTATCCCTTTTAACGCTAACGCGCCAGAAGCGGCGCAGGTTGTTGCTGATTTTCTCCTTTCTCCAGAGGCGCAAATCAAAAAGGCGGATAGCGCGATTTGGGGCGACCCCACAGTTCTTGATCTGAGTAAGCTTTCCGCATCGGATCAGGCGGATTTTATGGCTTTGCCCAGAGGCCTTGCCACCCTATCAGAAAGTGACCTTGGGCAAACTCTTGCCGAACCTCACCCCAGTTGGGTAGGTGTGATTGAGCGAGAATGGGCACGGCGCTATACAGGGCAATAATTTTACGGTTAAAATATTCTCGCTATGGTTTTGCGCGGGTTCATTGTTTGTTTTTGTTTAGTGCCTGTGCTGGCGGGATTAGCTGGAATTGGGTTTCCGGCATTTGGTTGGTTTCCCCCCCTTGGCGGTGAAACATTTTCCTTTGCGCCTTTGACTTTGCTGTTTGATCAACCGGGGCTTTGGCAGTCGATTTGGCTTAGTCTTTTTACGGCTTTGATTTCCACTTTTCTGTCTTACTGGTTGGCGATGATGTTGCTAGCCTATCTCTATGATCAGCGGCGATCCGCTTGGGTGTTTCGCTTGATCTCTCCCCTTTTATCCGTGCCGCATATTACCGTAGCAGTTGGCATTTTATTTTTGCTTCAGCCAAGCGGTTGGTTGTTTCGTTTGATTTCCTTGTGCTTTACTGGCTGGGATCGCCCACCAGATGTAAGCCTCGCCCCTGATCTTTATGGTTATGCCTTGATCCTTGGCCTGATAGCAAAAGAGTTGCCGTTTTTGCTGTTGATGGGGTTATCCGCGTTAAGCCAGATTGAGGTCAAAGCCCTAAGAGATCGCGCAAAATTGTTAGGCTATGGGCCAATTTCGGGTTGGTTTTATGTGATCCAGCCGCTTTTATCGGTGCGGATGCGGATGCCTGTTTTCATTGTTATGATTTTTGCCGTTTCGGTTGTTGATATGGCAATAGTATTGGCCCCGTCAATTCCACCGCCGCTTGCTGTGCGTATTCTGGAATGGTTTTGGGACCCTGATTTAGGGTTTCAGTTTATTGCCGCGGCAGCGGCGCTGTTACAGCTGATGCTGGCATTTGTGTGTTGCGGCATTTGGTTTGCTTTTGCCGCTGTTATGATGCGTGGACTAGGTGAAATGACGCGAAAAGGCATCCGTTTTGCTATCCCCCCCATAGCGGCAAAAGGGGTGCGTTTCTTCCTGCTTGCCTTTGCGGTTATTCCTTGTTTGCTGTCGCTTTTGGGGCTTTTAGCAATCATCATTTGGTCTTTTGCGAATGTCTGGCGGTTTCCTTCTGTTTTGCCGGATGTTTGGGGTTTGCGCGGATGGGGACAGGCCAGCAGTGATCTGTTTCAGATCGGATTTAATAGCCTGATCCTGGGTCTGGCGGCGGCAGGTTTGTCCGTGGTGATTGCGATGGTCTGGCTTGAAACGCGCCATGGCAAGCGATGGGAGGGGATGATTTATATTCCTTTATTATTACCACAAGCCTCATTCCTGTTTGGGTTGCAGATGCTGTTGATCTGGCTTCGCCTTGACGGGGCTTTTCTGACCTTACTATGGGCGCACAGCCTTTTTGTCTTTCCTTATGTGATGCTGTCCTTAGTGTCGGCGTGGCGGCGATTTGATAACCGCTATCTGGATGTTGCCGCCAGTTTAGGTGTCAACGCATGTCGGCGGTTTTTTACCATTAAGCTGCCTATGTTGATGATCCCTATTTTAACAGCCTTTGCCGTCGGCTTTGCGGTCAGCTCTGCGCTTTATCTTCCTACTGTTTTTGCCAGCAATGGCCGATACGCCACCCTAACCACCGAAGCGGTTACCTTGGCCGCTAGCGCAAGCCGGCAGTCGCTTGGTGTTGCTTCGGTGATGCAGATGACTTTACCCTTGTTGGTGTTTATAGGCTGTGATCTTTACACACGGTTATGGGCAACGCGGTTTCGATATTATCGCCGCCGTTAGCCGCGATATGATTTCATGGCTTTGCGTAAGCGTTCTAGCCCAGCCGCCAGATCATTGATCAGATCCTCTTTATCTTCAATACCGGTATATATCCGCAACAAAGTGCCAGTTGGCAAGTTAGTCACGCTTCGCGTGATCTTCGCCTGATTTATTAGGCTTTCATGACCGCCCCAACTGTCGCCGATACCAAAAAACGCTAATCCATCCACCATGGCATCAATTGCCGAAAACGGAATATTGGGATCAAGCATAAAACTAAACAACCCTGATGATCCTGTGAAATCGCGTTTCCAGTGATCATGCCCGGGGTGTGATGGCAGAGCAGGGTGGCGCATAGCAACCACTTCAGGCTGATCTTGAAGCCATGAAGCCACGGCAATAGCGTTTTCTTGCGAGGCCTTAAGCCGCACACGCATAGTGCGCATGCCGCGTAAAGACAGATAGTGATCATCCGGCGCGACACATATTCCGGTTAATTTTGCATATTGGCGTAACTGCTTGGCGGTGTCGCCATTAGCAACAACATAGCCAATGCTGACATCTGAATGGCCAGAGATATATTTTGTTCCGGCTTCGATCACCACATCAATGTTATGGGCGTTCGCGTCAAAATAAAATGCCGTTGCCCAAGTGTTATCGCAAGCCACAAGACAGCCTCTGTCATGGGCTAGGCGAACAAGGGCTGGTATATCCTGCATCTCAAAGGTCTGACTACCCGGGCTTTCCAGATAAAGCAATGTGGTGTTATCCAATATCATGGGGGCGAGATCATCCGCGCTAGCTTGGGGGTCATAAAAAGCAAAGTCAATCCCCATGCGCGGCAAGATATGTTCAACAAAACGCCGCCCTGACCCATACATACTATCAGGAAATAGCGCATGATCGCCGGATTTAACGACACCAGAAATACCAAGGCTAATGGCAGACAAGCCTGATGGCGTGGCAACCGCGTCATCCATTTTATATAGCTCTGCTACGGCTTTTTCTGATGCCTCAGAGGTGGGTGTTCCAATACGGCCATAATCATATTTGCCGCGAGAATTCCGGTAGTCATCAAGGCTCGGTTTCAAAATTGTTGAGGTATGATAAACGGGAACATTAACAATCCCATGGTTGGACAAAGGATCTGTTGAGGCGTGAACGACATAGGTTGCCTTGCTCATGTTTTGATCTTTATTTTTCATTTCCCTAACTCACTTGTTTCTACCGGACAAAGGGCCCGATCCCTTTCTGGTGATCCCCATTCTGTCCATGACCCGTCATAAATGGCGACATCTGTTTTCCCTAAAAGCGCCATGCCAAAGGCAACGCCGCATGCGGTGACCCCTGACCCACAAGTGGTCACTATGGGTTGATCCATGGCAATTCCAGCATCAGCGAAGATTTGCTCTAACGCATCACGGGATTTTACGCGACCACTATCGGCGTCTAAAAGGCTTCCGATTGGGCAATTGATCGCCCCTGGCATATGGCCTGACGCCATGCCCGGACGCGGTTCGGGCGATGTGCCATCAAAGCGTCCCTTTGCCCTTGCGTCAACAATCTGCGTTGGTCGGTTAGCGGCATCGGCAGTAACGAGGGCAATCATCTCATCCAGAGGGACAACGCGAAGCCCATCAAGCGGCGGTGAAGCCGTAAAGTTGCCTGCCTCTGGTTGGACTTTCCCCTGTTCTGTCAGACCGCCAGCCGCTTTCCATGCCTTAATTCCGCCGTTGAGAATGCTAACATTATGATGACCAAAATAGCGGAACATCCACCACGCGCGCGCGGATGATAAAAACCCAGACTGGTCATAAAGGACAAGATGCTGATGCTGATTAACCCCTAAAGCACGCATCATACCCGTGAACGAGTCTGCATCCGGCATCGTATGCGGCAAAGCGGCGTTAGGTTCGGCGATAGCGTTAATATCAAAAAACACTGCCCCCGGCAGATGCTCTGCCAGATATTCCGCCTCGGCATCACGGTCGGAATTCGGAAGAACAAAGGTCACATCCATAGCAAGGGCTGTTCCTGCCATGATCTGATCTTTGATGTCATTCGCTTCTGCTAGCATTTTGTCCTCATGATTTTTGGGTGCAATAGGGGCGTATCTGAACGCGTGCCTATGGCATCGCTATTCCAACCATGTTGGAACAGGCAGGTTTTTTTCACGCAAAAAAGCGGGATTCCATATCTTGGATTGATAGCGTTGACCGCTATCGCATAAAATTGTGACAATGGTTTTGCCCGGCCCTAAATCTTTTGCCAAGCGCATAGCGCCAGCGATATTGATAGCGCTAGAACCGCCAAGCAAAAGCCCTTCATGCTGAAGCATATCAAAGATCACGGGCAAGGCTTCGTCGTCTGATATTTGATATTGGGTATCAATTTTTGCCATCGCCAGATTCGCCGTAATGCGCCCCTGACCAATGCCTTCACTGACCGATCCCCCCTCGGCTTTCAATTCCCCGTGGGCATAATGATGATAAAGCGCAGATCCAAACGGATCACTAAGCGCAATGGTGATATCTGATTTTTGTTCCTTCAGATAACGGCTAATGCCGCCGATTGTTCCCCCTGAACCAACGGAACAGGTAAATCCATCAATTTGACCACCGGTCTGTTGCCAGATTTCAGGCGCGGTGTAACGATAATGGCCATTTTGATTGTCGGTGTTATCAAACTGATTGGCCCAGATCACATTGCCGCCCAGCTTTTTGCGCATCTCATTTGCCAATTGTTCAGAATAGCGCACATAATTGCCGGGGTCTTTATAGGGTTTTGCCGGTACAAGCCGCAGATCAACCCCTAACAGGCGAAGCATATCCTTTTTTTCTTGGCTTTGGGTTTCGGGCATAACGATAACGGTCTTATACCCCCTTGCGTTTCCACACATGGCTAGGCTGATGCCTGTATTGCCGGCTGTGCCCTCAACGATGGTGCCGCCGGGTTTCAGGATATGGTTAGCCTCAGCCAATTCAATAATCCCTCGCGCGGCTCTGTCTTTGACGGAACCGCCAGGATTCATAAACTCCGCTTTGCCATAAATTTCACATCCTGTGGCTTTGCTCGGGCCATTGAGACGAATAAGTGGTGTGTTTCCAATAGCTTCCATAAAGCCAGCATAGTGTTGTGCCATCTTGCGCTATTCCTTTGCTATTGTTGGATGACAAGAACCTGACCATAGCAAAGCCCAACAACTTAAAAAAGGCTTTTCGCATTGGGTTTTCATAGGCAATATAGGATTCTAAACACTGGAGCGTTTCTATGGCACGATTATTGATCTTACGGCATGGCAAGACCGAATTGGTCTCAGAAACAGGCCGTGATTTTGATCGCAAGCTTGTCGATAGAGGCCAGCGAAACTGTGTGGATGTTGCCCGATATATCAAAGGGCATTTATCGCTTCCTGATCTTGTTCTTTGTTCACCTGCGGTTCGCGCTAAAGAAACAAAAGATTGGGTGATTAGGGAATGGGAGACAACCCCCGTCGTAATTGAAGATGAGCGAATTTACAACGCCAGTGGTGAGACGCTGTTTGAGGTGTTATGTGATCATGCCGCGCCTTATGAAACGGTTATGATTGTTGGTCATAATCCCGGTATGATTTTACTAGCGCATGTTCTGATGGGCGAAGATGGCAACCTTGCTGGTAAGGATATCAATGATTATCCAACGACTACCCTTGCGGATATGCTTTTTGATGCTGATAATTTTGCTAACCTTCAACCAGAAAGCGGAAAACTGCTTTCTTTGATCAGGCCCAGGGATATGGTACAGGTTGATAAGAAAGGCCGCTTATCATAACTAAAAAATGCGCTATCTTGTTAAAATATCTATCAGATATGACCATTGCTATGATGCGCGACAGATAAAGGATTTTCATCATGATCAAGACTATCATACAAACCACACGGCTAGGGCTTTCCGGCTTTGCTTTTGTTGCGGTACTTTTTTCTTATTCCTCTGTTCAGGCCAGCAATCAATTTGAACTTGGTAATATGGATGTCATGTATGATGGCGGCGTTTTTGATGTTGATCGCTTTACCGGGGATATCACTAGCGTTCGGATTTATGAAGATGGCAATCCTGTTGCCTTTATGGATCGGTTTGCTATTCGTCACCGCAAAAGAGCAGGGGGCGTCGTTCAACTGGAGCAACTTTTAATCGAAGGCTTGCGCATTCGTGATGACGATGTGGCGATGGCCGTTGACCGTATTTCTATTGAAGATAGTGTTTTTGAAGATGATCTGCTTGAGCTGGAATTCTGGGATACGAACGAAGAACCAGATATCTATTTTTTGGGTGAGATAGCAGTCGATAATCTGCGTATGACGATTGAAGGCTCTGACATTGCGCTGGATCAGTTGATTATTGATAACTTCCCCTTAATGCCTTTTCAGTCTGATAACATTCCTGACTATGAAGGCGGCTTTGTCCTCAAAGGGCTAGTTTTTGATCTCAATCCTAATGACCCTGAATTAAGAGAGTTTCACCAAATGCTGTCTCAAATGGGGCTTAAGGATATTACGATTAATGCTAATGCCATCACCAATCACCGCAATAAGGGTGATCGTTACCACCAAAAAACAAGCAGCAACCTTGAATTGGTCGGCCTTGGTGAATTGGAAGTGTATTCCGATGTCGAAATCTTAAAAACGACTTTCAATATGGTTGATCAATTTGATTTTGAAAATGATGATCCCACGCAATCGCTAATGATGTTGTCATCCCTTGGCGGCGGTTTATTTATTAATTACATTGAGGTCATGTACCAAGATCAAGGTCTGATGGGTTTTGCTATGAACGCGGCTGAACAATCCATGTTCATGAATCGCAACGAAATATCAGATATGGTTCTTGATCTCATGACCATTCAGTTTATGGCCTATCCCGATATCACTTCCTCACTTTTGCCGCCCCTAGAGCGTTTTCTTAAACGCGGCGGAAAAATTGTGGTGTCTGTTGAACCAAAATCAAGCTTGCCAGTGATCTCGCTTTTTGCACAGATTCAAACCCCAGAAGACGCTATTCGGGTGTTTGGGTTTGATTTGCGCAATTAACCATCATCAGGTTTAGCCAAAGGATTTCAGGCACCAAGTTTCGATCAACCGGTGTTTATTGCGCGGTTTCGTCTTTATCTGAAGTGGTATCCACAGGTGGAGGGGTGAGAAACGCCACATTATCCTTGGTCGTCTCACAAGTGATCGAAGGAATATAGTCAGGCATGACTTTGATATTCTTGATCACATGGCCAAGCGAAGATATCCCAAGGGTTGTCAGACTGCTATTGATATCGTCTGCGGCTTCGGTTTCTGCGGCCTCAATGCCAATAGCGATACTTTCTTGGGTGGTTTTGCTCAACTCATTAAAATAATCGGCAAATTGGTATCCTGCTATGCCGCGACTTTGGTTTATCTCGGTAAGGATACAGTGATCAAAACTGGCCAGATCGCCGATAGACAGTTTTGCTAATTCTGTGACGCTCATTTTTGGAGTAAGAACGATTGTGATACCATCCCCATTGAGAACGCCAATCTGGGAACATTCAGCAAAAATATGACCGTCTTGCTGACAGCGATCTATGGATACCACGGTGCCTGATCCCCCAAGAGTTGAACCAAGCGAAATTTCACTTATTGAGATATCTGGTGTTTCTAATAAATCTTTTGATTGAATTAAAAAGGCGAGATCGCTCGGAAACGCAAACCGGTTTTCTTTTTGAATATCGGTCACATCCTCATAGCGGCATTGCTTGATAGTATAGCTGAAATAATGTTCAGTTAGCGCTTGATAAGTTTTCTCTTCTGCATTGATAAATAATACTTTATTGATATCTATACCGTTAAGAGTCTTAGCCTTTTCTTCAGAGGTGAAGAACCCTGCGGCCTGATCATTGAGGCTTTCTTGGAAATATAGCTTTGCTTCGGTCAACTGATCTTCGATATCTTCTTCAAAACGGCCAGACTGATGATTAACAATGGCAAAATCATAACTGGCATAGGCCGTGCTGTGATCAAAATCAAAGCCTTTGGCCAAATCTTCAAGTGACTTAAAATCCACATTGCGGCAATTCGCAAAGATGGCGGTGTGAAAGCCGGGGACTTCTTTTTCGGGGTCAATAGGCGGGATTTCAGGTTTAGGTTCAGAAGAATATTGCCAATAGCCGATCAGGATGGCCAGTGCTACTACAACCACAAGCGAAAAATCAGAGAGTAGGGCGGACAGTTTTTCTTTCATTGGGCTCTGACGATCATCATATGTTCTCACATATTCTCTTTTTTTAAGGTTTCAAGGCAAGGGATAATCTTACCCAATTCTTTGTCCATGGCATGTCATCTTTTTGCATCAAGGACTGACCTTATGCTATTGATCATAATCAAGAATGTGGACAAAAAATGGCTAAATAAGCATGATCTGCAAACGAAGGTGATCATGAGCATAAGGTGAGGGGGCTATTTATAATGTTCGCGCCGATCTGAAAAGCTGCGAACACGGCGGCGCCATGCCTCATAACTGCCGCGTTTCAGATGTTTCCGCATAAGCTGTTTTACTTGCTTTTCTTTCAGCCCATATAGGGTTTCGATCTGCTTAAACTGGGTATGATCAGATAAGGCCATTTCAATCACCTCACTGATATCATGTTCGGTGAGATCTTTAGGTTTATCCATATGTATTTGGGCGAATGTAGTTGTCATGGTGATATTCTATGGTGATTGCAGTTGAAAATCTAGCCTATCCCTTATGACTCTGCCACAGGCATAAAGAGACTTTGCCACAGGCATGAAGGGGCGGCTGACCAATGAAAGAAAGGGAAACGCTAAAGCCAAAATATAAGGAAAAATGGCTCCCCAGGACAGATTCGAACTGCCGGCCAAGCGATTAACAGTCTCGAAGAGAAGGATGTAAAAACAGTGGTTTAGCAAGCGATATCTTTAACTGAATAGCTATAAGTAATGATAAGAATTTGTAGTGTTTCAAAAAAACTTTAAGTCGTTGCGCAGACAGGAATTCGAGGCAACCTGGTGAGCGGTAGTGAATTCTAACATCAACTGGAAAGAGTAGCTGACTTCTAATCAGCAGGTGTGAGGTTTTTAGTGAAGACCTTCACCCAGCTCAGACCATGCTGAATGTATCTGATCTTCAAGCTGTTGCAGGGTTAATGT
>JALRFL010000030.1 GCA_023259875.1 Alphaproteobacteria bacterium | reverse complement strand
TCCGTCAATCAAACGCGATGTGCACCGAACCAAAGCCGCCAAAATCAGCGTGAATTTGTGAACCTGACGGGCATTCGATGGGGCGGATGAACGACCCAGACAGAACGATATCGCCTGCACGTATGCCTTGGCCATATTGCGAAAGGGCATTGGCGATATCCGCATCACGCCGTGACAGGTGATGCAAAGCCCCATCAGGGCCCATCAACACTTCGGTCATGCGATCTGCTGTTCTTGGGTTGGTCATATCCCCCTCCCGTGATTGCGGCATTCCTAATGGTGAGCAGTATAAGACAGGGCAGGGGTAAAAACAAATTTGCTCCTGTTCATGTCTTCTTGATGGTGCTCTTGCTTTACCCTTTCTCTGTGATACTATCGCCTAGCCATGACAAGATATTCCTCACCTGCCCCAATATGGGATTTCCCATTACGATTGTTTCACTGGTTGCTGGTTCTGGCCGTGATTGGCGCTATCGCAAGTGGCAAGGCTGAGAACTGGTTTGTGCATGAAAAAATGGGTCTAGCGATATTGGGATTAGTGGGTTTTCGGATCATCTGGGGGGTGATTGGTGGGCATCACGCTCGTTTTCTCAACTTTCCCTTGAGGTTATCTTTACTCATCACCTATCTGCGAGGGCGTTGGGCAGGGGATCGGCTTTATCATCCGGGTCACGCCCCCACAGGGGCATGGGCAACATTGCTGATCTTGGTGGTGTTAGGGGCGATGGCGATATCTGGAACGATGTCCAACAATGATATTCTCTTTGAGGGCCCATTAGCGGCATGGGTTGGTGAGAATTCAGACATAGCGACCGAGATACACGAAACCCTGGAATTGCTGGTGTTTGGTGTTATTGCCTTGCATCTGCTGGCTATCATAATCTATCGCAAATGGCTAAAGATCAAACTCGTACCCGCCATGATCACTGGCGGCATTGATGACCAAGCGCCGCCCATATCGCGCATCAAACAGGCATTCGGGGTTATCCTTTTGATAGCCATAGTGGCAGGGGCGGAATCCCTCGCCCTTATAGGTGACCGCTTTTA
This sequence comes from Alphaproteobacteria bacterium, assembly GCA_023259875.1. GTDB lineage: Bacteria > Pseudomonadota > Alphaproteobacteria > Puniceispirillales > UBA1172 > UBA12202. The sequence continues at coordinate 2,650 of JALRFL010000030.1, read as the reverse complement.
TTTCTAATATTTATAAAGCTTGTGACAATCCCCACAAGTCTTTGACAATGCCCCAAACGCGCCGGGTAATGCCTCATCATTCCCTGCCGCCGCCAGCTCTGCTAGGGTTTCCGCCGCCTCACGGTTAGCCGCGCTCTTGGCAAGGAAATCATCCCAATTTTCCCAAATTTCAGGTCTGGCTTTCGTGTCGCCCATATCGCTTCCTTGTGGGAAAAACTCAGGCATGGCTTTTGCCCAACTGGCAATGGACTCTGCCTCTTTGCTGATGGTTTCCATATCGCCTTGTTCCATAGCAGGTTGTATCAATTTGAGCGATTTCACATTGGCGCGGAAGTTCTCTTTTCGCTCTGTGATCACATCAGCGTTCGCTGACGCCGCCATCACGACCATTACAAAAAACATAACAAAACTTCGCATCTGAACACCTCAACATAGTCAGGTTAACCATTCCCATTGATCATGACTTAAGGCCATTTTGCTTTGGGTCAATTACCCTTTATGCAAAAACGGCTCACTGGTCTTGCTGGCACGGCCAAGCCGATATTCACGAATGGAAATAAAAATACAACTGCCCACAACAATAACCATGCCCAATACTTCAACCCATTTGGGGGCTTCTTGCCAAAAAACCCAGCCGATCAACGCGGATGCCGGAACCGAAAGATATCGGGTAGGGACAAGCACCGTAGCCTCACCATAGCGATAGGCAGAGGCAAAGCCAAATTGCACCAGACTGGCAGAAAGCCCAAAAATCACAAAAATGCCGATATCGTTTGATGTGATCAGGGGATAAAGCTCTGCTGGCAGGAACAAGATAAGCAGCAAGGGATAGATCATCGCACCGACCCCATTATGCCATAACGCTACGGTGATAGGGGTGTCCGATTTCCCCAGCTTACGCAGGGTGATAACCAGAATAGCACCAGCCAACGCGGATAGAATGCCCCAAAATGCCCCGGCACTCAACGCGCCAGAAAACGGATTGGTGATCATAAAGATCCCTATGAGACCGCAAACTACGGCTGTGCCCCGATATATCCCCACCTTTTCCTTTAGCAGGAAGGGGGCAAGAATAGTGACGAAAATAGCAGAAGATTGAAATAACGCTGTGGCCTGGCCTAAGGTCGTTGTGCGCACGGACATAAACCAGAAGATAATGCCCAAATGCCCAACAAAAATCCGCAAAGCCAGCATATCCCAGCGGTTCACCTGCCATAACTCTTTGCCCCGGATCATCAGGCCAAAGACCACCAATAACGGCATGCAGAACACAAACCGCACAGATAGAATTGATAAAGTCGCCATTTCAGCTGAAAACAATTTTACCACGGAAGCCGTTATCAAACCGGCTAACACCGACATCAACATATAGGAAATGCCGATCATGTTTTCGGTAACAGGCCGCGAAGAGTGAGATAAAGACATGGTATTCCTGACTAGTGCAAAAGATTATGCAATAGGAACAGGGTTGTGGCAAGCGGCTAGGCTAGGGGCGGCAATCAGGCTGCTGATGATTGCCGAGGGTCATTAAGCGCGTCCCAGATCATCGCAGGGCTGGTGGCCTGGCGGATCATGCGGGCGGAATCTTCATCACGGATAAACCTAGACATCGCGGCAAGAGTGGTGAGATGGGAGGTGCCACAATTCTGTGATGCAATGAGCATGCAAATAATATCAACCGGCGCATCATCATTGGCTTCAAAATCAATGGGCGCGTTTAATTTCATCAGCAAAACCGCCACGCTGCGATCACAATTTGCTGGAAAATCACACCGCGCATGAGGGATAGCCACACCATCACCTAGACCGGTGCTGCCCAGTTTTTCGCGCTCAAGCAAAAGCTCGGTCACATGGCGTTCATCAATGGCGATTTGGCGACTGGCGATGAGGCCGACCATATCCTGAAGGATTTGTTTTTTGCTGTCAGCTTTGTTCCGAATGATAATATCATCGGGGCCGATAAGATCACGAATTTTCATGGAATATTGACTATATTTAGTTAGCTTTATGAAATGGCTTAGAAAACATTACCGGCCTTTTAGTCTTAATGCCCTTAGTCGTCAAGATGTACGCCGAAAAAAAATAATATGGACATTAAAACGCTGATTTAACGCAGAAACTGGCGACCCAGATACACTTCTTGAACATGCGGATCATCAATAATTTCTTGAGGTGTTCCGCTTTTGAGGATGATTCCATCATTCAGGATATAGCTTCGGTCAACAATGCTTAGTGTATCCCGAACATTATGATCCGTGATCAACACCCCTAGCCCATGCGACTTTAGCCGCCCGATTAATTCTTTGATTTCCGAAATGGCAATCGGATCAATCCCTGCCAGCGGCTCATCAAGCATCAAAAAGGTAGGGCGAGAAGCCAAGGCACGGGCAATTTCCACCCGTCGGCGTTCCCCTCCCGAAAGGGTCATAGCATTCGCGGCACGCAGATGCGCGATATGAAACTCATCCAGCAATTCATCCAGCATGGTCATGCGAATATCAGCGTCCGCCTCAACCATCTGGAGAACCGCCATAATGTTTTGCTCAACGCTCAAGCCGTGAAAGATGCTGGATTCCTGCGGCAGATAGCCAATGCCCAGTTGCGACCGGCGATACATAGGCAAGGCCGTGATATCAATCCCATCAAGGGA
>JALRFL010000023.1 GCA_023259875.1 Alphaproteobacteria bacterium | reverse complement strand
CGTTGGGTAAAGGCGTTTAGAATATCGGCCTTGGTCAGGCCTTTCACCGCGAGAATAAAGGGGAAGCCAAATTTATCCTGATAACGGGTATTTAGCTCAGTAAATCTGGCTCGCTCTAAATCGGTAAGCGCATCTAATCCGGCGGAAGCCTGCTCATCGGTGCTATGGGCAGTGAGCTGTTTTGCTGCTGCTAATTTTCCAGCCAAATCCGGATGCGCTTTTAACACCGCTAGCCTTTGCTCATGGCTTGCGGAACGGAAAACGCGGCAAAAGGCGTGGTGTAACCCTGTTGCGGTATCATGGGCCGGGCCTAACTCTAGTGCAAACGCGCCTTCCGCAACCCAAGGCGAGTGTTCAAAAATACTGGCAAATCGGGCCACAAAATCCGATTGGCTCATCGCACTAGGGCGGTTTTTCCACGCGGCCATATCAAACGGATGATGCTGATGCCAATGATTGGCGATATCAATTCGCCTCGGACACCACACCCCGTCATGGCCTTTGATATAGTCGATAAACCGGCGCAAAGATTCCGCTCTGCCCGGGCGACCTGCTAATCGGCAATGCAAACCAATGGACAACATCTTTGGCTGGCCTTCACAGCCTTCGCGGTAAAGCCCATCAAAACTGTCACGCAGATAGGTATAAAACTGATCCCCGGAATTAAAGCCTTGTGAGGTGGCAAAGCGCATATCGTTGGTATCTAGGGCATAGGGGATGATCAAATGCGGGGTATCCTGATGGATATGCCAATAAGGCAGGTCATCCGCATAACTGTCAGAGATATAGGAAACCCCCCCTGCTGCACATACCAGATCAACGGTGTTCATTGAACATCGCCCGGTGTACCAACCTTGAGGGCGTTTGCCTGTGACCTCGGTATGGAGGGCAATGGCATCGGCGATATGCTTGGCCTCGTCTTCAGGGGTGAAATCCTTATAGTCGATCCATTTATACCCGTGGCTTGCAATCTCCCATCCGGCGGTCTGCATAGCGGCCACTTGGTCAGGGTTACGGGCAAGCGCGGTCGCAACGCCATAAATGGTTAACGGAATGTCAACCGAGGTGAACAGATCATGCAACCGCCAGAACCCGGCTCTTGCCCCATATTCATAAATCGATTCCATGTTCCAGTGGCGTTGACCCGGCCATGGCTCAGCCCCCACAATTTCGGATAAAAACGCCTCAGACGCGGCATCCCCATGAAGCAGGTTATTCTCGCCGCCTTCTTCATAATTCAAAACAAACTGAACAGCGATTTTTGCCTTGCCGGGCCAAGTCACGCTAGGCGGTGTCGCGCCATAACCGATCATATCACGGGGATATCTGTTCATAGGGTTATCTGGCCTTTCTTGCCGAAATGGGCTTAGCTTATGTTCTGTTTGCCTGTTACCTCATCATAATCAAAAAACCGCTAGGACGGAAATGTTATTCAAAACCCCCTGTTCAGAACCTTGTTCAGAGCATGGCTTAGACCACAATGTTACAAATCAAGGGTTTTCCATCCAGCGCGGAAAAGCCTTGGCCTGATTGCAAGGCATCGGGTATAAAGAGATTCGACCTGATGAGGAGATCATCATCGGGACAAAGACAAAGGGGGAGCTGATGGCCGAGGGGTTTTTAACCACCCATGTTCTGGATACCGCCAAGGGGTGCCCAGCAAAGGGGTTGACCATTCGGCTTTATGCCATCACCGGATCAGAACGCAAATTGATCCGCACCATGATCACCAACGCGGATGGCCGCACGGATACCCCCATTTTGCCCCAAGGCCAATGCGAGGCCGGAACCTATGAGCTGGTTTTTGCCGCAGGAGATTATCTGCGCGGCCAAGGCATAGCCGAAGATAAGCTGTTTCTAGACGAAGTGCCGGTGCGCTTTGGTCTGACAGAGGTGGAACAACATTATCATGTGCCGCTGTTGTTATCCCCTTATGGGTATTCCACCTATCGAGGCAGTTAAATGACACCGGATCTGATTTCAATCTTAGTGATGGAATGGGCAGAGTTTGCTGTGCGGTGGCTTCATGTCATTACCGCGATAGCATGGATCGGGTCATCATTTTATTTTATTGCCCTTGATCTGGGTCTGCGCCGAACCCCACATTTGCCTGCCAAAGCCCATGGAGAAGAATGGCAAGTCCATGGCGGCGGATTTTATCATATTCAAAAATATCTGGTGGCGCCGGATCATCTGCCGGAACATTTGACGTGGTTTAAGTGGGAATCTTATTCCACTTGGCTATCGGGATTTGCGTTATTGGCGATTGTTTATTATGGCGGCGCCGAGATGTATTTGATTGATGCTGAAAACATGGCGCTGTCTGTGCCGGCGGCGATCATCATCTCCATCCTGTCCTTGGCTGGTGTTTGGGTGGTGTATTCGCTGTTGTGCCGATCCCCACTGGCGCAAAACCCAACGCTGTTAATGTTGGTGCTTTATGCCTTGCTGGTGGTGTTGTCATGGGGCTTTCATCAGGTCTTTACCGGCCGCGCGGCGTTTATTCATTTGGGCGCGATTACCGCAACCATCATGTCGGCGAATGTCTTTATGGTGATTATCCCTAATCAGAAAATTGTAGTGGCGGAATTAAAAGCCGGACGAACCCCGGATGCGCGTTATGGCAAGATCGCTAAACTGCGCTCAACCCATAACAATTACCTGACTTTGCCAGTGATCTTTTTGATGCTGTCGGGGCATTATCCGCTGGCCTTTGCCACTGAATACAGCTGGCTGATTGCCAGTCTGGTGTTTTTGATGGGGGTCACCATCCGGCATTATTTCAACACTCGTCATGCACGCGCTGGCAATCCGCGCTGGACTTGGGTGGCTACAACGCTGATCTTTGTGGTGATCATCTGGCTTTCTCTGTTGCCCCAGTGGCAAGCGCAAACCGATGAACAGGCCGGAGATAACACTGCAGGTTTATCCTTTCCGTCACGGCTTTCGGCGTTTCATGACAATGATCGCTTTGACGATGTGAATACGATTGTTGCTGGCCGCTGTGCTATGTGCCACGCGGCGGCCTGCGGCAAGTCGCACCACCGTGCCAGCTCAGCATTCTGGGTGGCGACTGCTCGAGGGGCGCACAGGGGTTCGGATGCAACTCCGGGGAGGTCAAATTCAGATTTTGCCCCGGTTCGAAA
>JALRFL010000168.1 GCA_023259875.1 Alphaproteobacteria bacterium | reverse complement strand
ATAGTTTAAACACTTCGCAAATTAATATAGATTTTATGAAAGAAGAAATAAAAGCCTATAACAATGTACTGGAATTAATCCGGCGAATGCGAGATCGCCATTGGCAAGTTCGGGTGGTAATGACAGCCTCTGCCCAGCAATTTATCACGCCACTTTCAGTTTCTGCCTTGAGTGGGAGCACAACTTATCATGACCTGTTTTCCTTAACGGATGAAGCAGAGATGGGACATATTCGCCTTGCTCGTGAGGCGGATGTGGTGGTGGTTGCCCCTTCGACGGCTAATCTTATGGCAAAAATGGCGCATGGTCTCGCCGATGATCTGGCCACTACGGTTTTGCTGGCCACTGGCGCGCCTGTGTTGATTGCCCCAGCTATGAACCCTTTCATGTGGGCAAACCCTGCTACCCAGACCAACAGAAAGCTTCTGCAGCAACGCGGCGTTCGCTTTATTGGGCCAGATAGCGGCGATATGGCCTGCGGTGAGGACGGCGCTGGACGATTGGCAGAACCGCAGGATATCATCGCGGCAACCGAAGCCCTGCTCCCCGGTGAAGGTCGTCTTCATGGCTTGAAAGCCTTGGTAACCTCTGGCCCAACCCATGAGCCTATTGACGCGGTGCGTTATATTGCTAACCGCTCCTCTGGCAAACAAGGGCACGCCATTGCCGCCGCCCTAGCCCGAGAAGGGGCGACTGTTACCTTAATTTCTGGACCAGTTGATGAGCCGCCTCCGCGTGGGGTTACGCTAGTCGCCGTGACAACCGCACGTGAGATGGAAACCGCCGCGCTTGCGGCTTTGCCATCAGATATTGCTGTTTGTGCGGCGGCGGTTGGGGATTTTTCCGTTGCCACAGAAAACCCCCAAAAACTAAAAAAACCTGATGACGGCAGTGCGCCTATCCTAGCGTTGCGGCAAAACCCTGATATTCTTGCTACCATCAGCCACCACCACGTGCGCCCAAGGCTCGTCATCGGCTTTGCCGCTGAAACCCAGAATGTTATCGATTATGCCATGGCAAAGCGGCTACGAAAGGGGGCAGATTGGATGCTTGCAAATGATGTTGGGCAAGCAGAAGCACCAGTCTTTGGCAGTGACTATAATATGGTGCATCTCATTACGGCAATGGGCAACGAGGCTTGGCCCGAAGCTAGCAAACAAGAGATCGCTGATCATTTGATTGACCGCATCGCCAAGGAGTTTAACCGATGACATCCCCAGCGCCCATTTTACAAATCAAGCGTCTAGCCCATTATCACGGGCTGGATTTACCAGCTTATCAAACAGCCGCCGCCGCCGGAATGGATTTACTGGCGGCGATTGACGCGGATATCACCATCTCGCCGGGTGAGCGTCTCGCCATTGCCACCGGTCTGATCATGGCGATACCTGAAGGATACGAAGGCCAGGTGCGCCCCCGATCTGGTCTGGCGCGGCATCACGGCATTACCATTGCTAATGCCCCCGGCACTATTGATGCAGATTACCGTGGGGAGGTCATGGTCTTGCTTATCCATCTGGGGACAGAAGATGTTATCATTTCACGCGGTATGCGCATTGCCCAACTGGTGATTGCCCCGATAAGGCAAGCGAGGATAACAGAAGTGGAAACACTGGATGATACCAGCCGCGGGGCTGGTGGTTTTGGCTCAACCGGAACAGGTAAAGGATAACCCATGGCCCTTAATGATGATGATCTTACCCGATATGCACGTCAGCTGATTCTTAGTGGCGTCACCGAAGCGCATCAGGAAAAACTGGCAGAGACCTCTGTTCTGGTAGTGGGAGCAGGAGGTTTAGGGGCACCACTATTGCTTTATCTTGCCGCCGCCGGGGTCGGTCATATCACCATCATGGATGGGGATCAGGTAGAATTGACCAACCTTAACCGTCAGGTTTGTTTTGCCACTGATGATCTGGGCCAACCCAAGGCCAGTACCGCCGCCGCGATGGCTCGCCGGATCAATCCCTCTGTTGTGATTACCGCGCGTGACGAATGGCTGGATGATGAACGGGCGGATCAGATCATATCTTCTGGGTTGATTGTTGCTGATGCCACTGATCGTGCGGAAACACGACTAAGGATCAATCGCTTTTGCCATCAGAAAAAAGCCACCATGGTCTTTGGCGGCGCAAGCCGGATGGAAGGCCAGCTATCAAGCTTCCGATCAGGGGTGGATCAGGACTCCCCTTGTTTTACCTGCATCTTTCCGGATATCAGCGCCACCAGCCAGTTGCCCCGATGCTCAGAGGTTGGCATTCTTGGCCCCATCACTGGTGTCATAGGAAGCCTTATGGCAATGGAAGTCATTCGGCAAAGCCTGATACCTGATCAGCCTTTTGGGTCTGATTTATGCGGCAAGCTGATGTTGTATGAAGAAAGAGACCACTTCATGCAGACCATCACCGTGAAAAAACGGCCTGACTGCCCTGTCTGTGGGGGTTAGATCATCCCGTCAATCACTCGGTCGGGTGGGGAATGCCCATCAAGGAAGGTTTTGATATTGATAATCACCTTATCGCCCATGCTCAGCCGTCCCTCAATCGTGGCTGAACCGATATGCGGCAATAGCACCACATTGCGCATGGTCAGCAATTTTTCAGTGACCTTAGGTTCATTTTCGTAAACATCCAGACCTGCGCCTGCGATCTGATGACTGGCCAACAAATCGGTTAGGGCTTCTTCGTCTACGATGCCGCCACGCGCCGCGTTCACCAAATACGCATGGCTTGGCATTTTTTTCAGCCGCTCACGCGACAACAGGTGGTGGGTTGCGGTTGTGTAGGGGCAGTTAATGGAAATAATGTCCATCCGCGACAACATCTGATCCAAATCTTTCCAATAAGTGGCCTCTAATTCTTGTTCAATTTCGGGATGCACGGCATGGCGATTATGATAATGAATAGACATCCCAAAACCGCGAGCGCGGCGTGCCACCGCCTGACCAATGCGGCCAAGGCCAATAATGCCGAGCCGTTTACCATTAATCCGGTGTCCAAGCATCCCCGTAGGAGCCCAGCCATTCCATTCCCCGCCTCGCACCAAGGCATCGCCCTCAGCTAAACGTCTAGGAACCGAAAGAATCAGTGACATCACTACATCTGCGGTATCTTCGGTCAGAACGCCGGGGGTATTGGTAACGATAATGCCGGCTCTCCGTGCCGCTTTGAGATCAATGTGATCAACCCCAGTGCCAAAGGATGCGATCAATTTTAACTGGGGGCCAGCGGCGGCAATAACATCCGCGTCAATGCGGTCTGTCACTGTGGGAACTAAAACATGAGCCCTTTCCACCGCGTCAATTAATTGCCCCCGATCCAGAGGAACATCGGTTTGATTAAGTTCAGCATTAAACAGCTCACGCATCCGGGTTTCGACATTGTCCGGCAATTTGCGTGTTAAAATTACCATTTGTTCTTGACGTGCCATTATCGCCTGTTCCTCTAGCAACCCCATTTCCCCCACAATAGCATTGTAAAAGGTTGAGGCAAAGCCTGATAACAATCCGTTGTTTAATTATATGCTTTCGTCTTGATCATATGAGGTGTTCCGATTATCACAATAAAAGGGAAAACCTTAATCTAGGGATGGTGTCGTGAAAGTAGGAATAGGAATATCGGTTAGCCTTTGGCTTGGGCTGTTGATAGGCATCAGCGGCCTAGCCGCGCCCACTTCTTCTGCTCAGGCTCAAGAGGCGCGTATCACTATCCAAGGAACAGGTCAGCCCTTGCCGCGGTTTATGACCCTGAAATCTGATAAGGTGCATATGCGAACCGGCCCCGGCGTAAAATACCCCATCACTTATGTCTATCAGCGCGAGGGGATGCCACTTAAAGTGGTGCGTGAGTTTGATGTCTGGCGCGAGGTGGTAGATTTGGATGGCACAAAGGGCTGGATGCATTCCTCAACCTTGTCTCTAAAACGCATGGCTATGGTGACGGCAAGCGGCGTGAATGTCCTAGAACAGGCGGCGGCGTCTTCGCCGGTGGTAGCCTTGGCTGAAAAAGGCGCGGTGGTGGAGCTGCTTGTCTGTGATGCTGATTGGTGCCGAATTGAATCTGGTAGGCAACGCGGCTGGATACAAAAACGCTATCTTTGGGGCGTCTTTAGCGACGAGGCGTTTTAAGCTTTTGTCTCACCTTATTTATTCGCATGAAAAAATGGCGCATCCTGACAGATGCGCCATCATCTTTTGAGGTCTTGGGACAACTTACATCAGATCAAAACGATCCGCATTCATCACCTTATTCCACGCTGCGATGAAATCGCTGACAAATTTGTCATGATTATCATCTTGGGCATAGACTTCGGCAATCGCCCGAAGCTCTGAATTGCTGCCAAAGACCAGATCAATCCGGCTGGCCTTGCGGACAGGTTTACCTGTTGCCCGATCTTCAGCCTGATAGCTGTTAAAGCCTGTGGATTTCCAAGCCACACTCATATCCAAGAGTGTTTTGAACCAGCTGTTATCAAGGCTGTTGCCATCACCCCAGACTCCATCGCCCGTGGCGCTGATGCCGAGGGAACGCATACCGCCCACAAGCACAGTCATTTCTGTTGGGGTCAAGCCCAACAGCTGGGCTTTATCAAGCATCATTTCTTCTGGGCTAACCGCAAATTCTTTTTCCAGATAGTTGCGGAAACCATCGGCTCTTGGCTCAAGCACAGAAAAGGATTCCAGATCCGTATGATCTTGGGTGGCATCACCCCGACCCGTTGTCACTGGAACGCTGGCCTTTGATGCTTTTTCAATGCCTGCGGCACCACCAAGCACAATAATATCCGCCATGCTTGCCCCGGTGGCATCCGCGATACCAGCATAGACATTCAGCACTTTCGCCAGTTGGGCAGGATTATTAACCGCCCAACCTTTTTGTGGAGCCAGTCTAATCCGAGCACCATTCGCACCACCACGCTTATCAGAATCCCGGTAGGTAGAGGCAGAGGCCCAAGCGGTTTCAACCATTTCCTGAACAGAAAGACCCGAAGACGCAATCTGGTCTTTGATTTTGCTCACTTCAGCATCGCTTAGGGTTTTGCCAGCCGGAATAGGGTCTTGCCAAATGTAATCTTCGGCCGGGAAATCCCCTGCGGCATAGTTAGACTTTGGTCCCAGATCCCGATGCAGCAGTTTGAACCACGCTTTGGCAAACGCCTCACCAAAAGCTTCTGGGTCTTTAAGGAACCGCTCACCAATAGCGCGATAAGCTGGGTCCATCTTCATAGCCATATCGGCGGTGGTCATCATTGGCATGACTTTCTTGCCGCTACCATCGACTTCGGGTGCCATATATTTTTCATCCAAATTCACCGGATGCCAGATATGCGCACCAGCAGGGCTTTTTGTCAGCTCCCATTCGTTGTTATAGAGCAATTCCAAATACCCCATATCCCACTGAATAGGATTGGTGGTCCATGGACCTTCAATCCCACTGGTAATGGTATCTACGCCTTTGCCTGATGCATGGCTGCTCGCCCAACCAAACCCTTGCGCCTCAATAGGGGCACCTTCGGGTTCAGCACCAACCGCGTCTGCTGGGCCGTTTCCATGCGCTTTACCAAAGGTATGACCACCCGCGGTCAGAGCAAAAGTTTCTTCGTCATTCATCGCCATCCGCGCAAAAGTTTCACGAATATCCTGCGCAGACAAAAGCGGGTCTGGATTTCCATTGGGGCCTTCGGGGTTGACATAAATCAATCCCATTTGGACGGCGGCTAATGGATTCTCAAGATCCTGACGGGTGCTGCCATAACGCTTATCCCCAAGCCATTCATCTTCAGCCCCCCAATAAATATCTTTTTCAGGATGCCAGATATCTTCACGACCAAGCGCCGTACCATGATTAGGGCCGCCCATCGAAGTAATAGCAACATTTCCTGCCATAATCAGCAAATCTGCCCATGACAGCTTATTGCCGTATTTTTGCTTAATCGGCCATAAAAGCCGGCGCGCCTTATCCAAGTTTCCGTTATCCGGCCAAGAATTAAGTGGGGCAAAACGCTGAGCGCCAGTACCGCCGCCGCCACGGCCATCACCTGTCCGGTATGTGCCAGCCGCGTGCCAAGTCATCCGAACAAAGAACGGGCCATAATGCCCATAATCCGCAGGCCACCAATCCTGAGAGTCTGTCATCAGTTTTTTGAGGTCCGCCTTCACCGCGTTAACATCCAGGGATTTTACCGCCTTGCGATAATCAAAATCAGCCCCAAGAGGATTAGATTTGCTGTCGTGCTGGCGCAGAATATCCAGATTCAACTGGTTTGGCCACCAGTCCTGATTTTTTGTTCCCGAATTTGGGGTGGTATGGCTGCCATGCATGACAGGACATTTGCTCATTTCATTCATTATGTTCTCCAATTGCTGATGAATTGTCGCAATACATTAACGATAACCTATACATAAGTTATATTGGTATTCTTGCGCGACATTCAAGTAGATTAGAATGGTTTTAAATAAAATATTAGGGAATTAGCCGTCCGTCAAACGGACAATCACCTCAACCCCATTGATAACCTTACCCGCAGGCGTTTTGGGCAAATTGGTGATGGTGATAGATGAGGCCGGAATATCAATCAGGTGGTTGTTCGAGGTGTCTAAAAAGTGATGATGGCTGTTGATATTGGTATCAAACCATGTGACATCGCTGATGCCTTTAATTTCTTTCAGGAGACCTGCGGCGGTAAACTGATGAAGCGTGTTATAAATCGTCGCAAGCGACAATTTGATGCCTGATGCTTTGACCTGTTCTTTGAGGCTTTCGGCAGTCACATGACGCGGATGACCATCAAACAGCAACGAGGCCAAAGCGATACGCTGGCGAGTAGGCCGCAATCCATGCTGGCGAAGCAAATCTGTTGTCTGAGAAGCTGTCATATTTCTGCCTTTTCCATATTTTACATAAAAATTTGCAATAATAAAGTCAAGTTGTGCAAAATGCGTTTGTGAAAGCAGGGCGTTTTCCTCTATTCTAATGGCGTGAAACAACGATGGGAACCATTATGACAAACAAGAAAAATCATTTCACCTATGATGAGCTTATAACCTGCGCTAAGGGTGAGATGTTTGGCCATGGCAATCCCCAGCTTCCGATGCCGCCGATGCTGATGATGGATCGCATCACCATGATTAATGATGACGGGGGCAGCAAGGGGCTAGGTGAAATTGAGGCGGAGTTTGATATCACTCCTGATCGCTGGTTTTTTGATTGTCACTTTGTCGGCGATCCGGTGATGCCGGGATGCCTTGGCATGGACGGGTTGTGGCAATTAGTTGGGTTTTTCCTCGGCTGGATGGGCGGCGAAGGTCGCGGTCGTGCGATTTCTGTTGGTGAGGTTAAGTTCACCGGTCAGGTTCAGCCATCAGCAAAAAAACTCACCTTTAAGCTAGATATTCAGCGTCTCATTATGCGCAAATTGGTGATGGGCATCGCGAATGGGGAAGTGCTTTGTGACGGTGTCTCTGTGTTTTCCGCCAATGATATTCGTGTAGGGCTTTTCAAGAGTGACTCCGGTGCCTAAAGTCATGGTGAGAAAAACGTAACATCATAACCAAAAGCCATCTAGGCAAAACCACAAAAAGATTAAAGGGATAATATGCGACGCGTTGTCATAACAGGAATTGGGATCACCTCATCCATCGGCACATCCGCAGACGAAGTGTCAGAATCTTTACGCCTTGGGCGGTCTGGCATTGTTGCCGCGCCAGAATACGCGGAACTTGGGTTTCGCAGTCAGATTCATGGAACGGTTAAAATCAATCTCGAAGACCATATTGATCGTAAACAAATGCGGTTTATGGGGGATGGGGCGGCTTATGCTGTGCTTGCCATGCAGCAAGCCATCGCTGATGCAGGATTAGAACCAGGTGAGGTATCAAACCCCCGATCTGGGATGATTGCAGGATCAGGGGGACCATCAACCTATAACCTGATGCAGGCCGCCGATATCACGCGCGAAAAAGGCCCTAAGCGCATTGGCCCCTATATGGTGCCACGCTGTATGTCCTCAACCGTTTCTGCCTGTATTGCCACTTTCTTTGAAATCAAAGGGCTGAATTATTCGATTTCTTCGGCTTGCTCAACCAGCGCCCATTGTATTTCTGCCGGAGCTGATGCCATTCGCTATGGTCAGCAGGATATTGTTTTTGCTGGCGGCGGCGAGGAATTGCACTGGACGCTGTCTGTCTTGTTTGACGCGATGGGGGCAATGTCTTCGTCTTTCAACGACACGCCTGAGGCCGCATCACGCCCCTATGATAGGGATCGTGACGGATTTGTTATCGCTGGTGGCGGCGGTATGGTGGTGCTTGAAGACCGGGATCATGCCCTAGCGCGTGGAGCAAAAATCTATGGTGAGATTGTTGGCTCTGGGGCGAATTCTGATGGGCATGATATGGTTGCCCCTTCTGGCGAGGGCGCGGTGAGATGTATGCAATTAGCCCTAGCCGGATATGACGGCAACGGCCTTAATCAGCAAGTGGATTATATCAACACCCATGGTACCAGCACGCCCGTTGGCGATATCAAAGAGCTGGAAGCCATTCATGAAGTGTTTTCCCCAGCTGGATATTTGCCTCATGTTTCTTCTACCAAGTCCCTGACGGGACATTCGCTTGGGGCAACAGGGGTGCAAGAAGTGATTTATACACTTCTTATGATGCGTGACGGTTTTATCGCTGGCAATGCTAACCTGAATAATCCTGATGAAGGCATTGGCGATATTCCCGTGGTTGGTAAAAGCATCGACCATCAGATCAATCTGGCGATCAGCAATTCGTTTGGCTTCGGCGGTACCAATTCCACCCTTGCCATTATGAGGCATCAATGAACGCATAGTAGATGAAGCGAGATTAGCATGAAGATATTAGCAGGAAAACGCGGACTGATTATGGGGGTGGCTAACGATCACTCTATTGCCTATGGCATCGCACAGAAATGTGCCGAAGCCGGAGCAACGCTCGCACTAACCTATCAAAATGATATGCTTGCTAAGCGTGTGATTCCTCTTGCTGAATCCCTTGGGTCTGACCTGACCCTACCTTGTGATGTTGGCGCCGAAGGTGGCATTGAGGAAATGGCCGCCACCCTGCAAAAGACATGGGGACAGGTGGATTTTGTTGTCCATGCCATCGCCTTTGCGGATAAGTCTGAATTGCGTGGGCCATATCTTAACACTTCGCGTGACAATTTTAATAATGCCATGCTGATTTCCTGCTATTCTATGACCGAATTGGCGCGAGCCATGCTACCAATGATGGAGGAAAAAGGCGGCTCTATGACAACTTTGACTTATCTTGGCGCTAACCGCATTACACCAAATTATAATGTCATGGGTGTGGCTAAAGCCGCGCTTGAGGCATCGGTTCGTTATCTGGCGGTGGATTTAGGTAAGCATAATATTCGGGTCAATGCCATTTCTGCTGGGCCAGTTAAGACCCTTGCTGGGGCTGCCATCAGTGGCGCGCGTCATGTGTTCCGCCATAGCGAAAGCCAAGCCCCTCTCAAGAGAAACCCCGATATGGATGAGGTTGGTCGCGCCGGGCTTTATTTTGCTTCTGATTTGTCATCTGGCGTTACAGGGGAAGTGCATTATGTTGATGGCGGTTATCACCATATTGGTGTTCCAACAGCCGAAACCGAATAACGCCAAAAAAAAAGCGGAGCATGACGCCCCGCTTTTATTTTGTTTTGACAAGTTAGCCTTAGGCTTCGAGGTCTTCGCCTGTTTCCTGATTAACCCGCTTCATTGACAATTTGATCTTGCCGCGGTCATCAAAGCCGATCACTTTTACCTTTACCATATCGCCTTCTTCAACGACATCGGTGGTTTTGCCTGTGCGGCCTTCTTGCAATTCAGAAATGTGAACGAGACCATCACGCGCGCCCATGAAATTGACAAAGGCACCGAAATCGACTGTCTTCACTACCTTACCATCATAAATGACATTGAGTTCTGGTTCTGCGACAATATCGTGAATCCGCTTATACGCGGCGTCACCAGACGCGGTGTCTGATGCGGCAATCTTAACTGTGCCGTCATCTTCAATATCAATCTTAGCCCCTGTGGTTTCACAAATTTCACGGATCATCTTGCCGCCAGGGCCAATGATATCGCGGATTTTGTCCACCGGAATGGTCATGGTGGTGATCTTTGGTGCGGTATCTGCCAAAGAATCCCGGGCATGACCAAGCGCTTTGTTCATCTCACCCAGAATGTGCAACCGCCCACCCTTGGCTTGATCAAGCGCTTGTTCCATGATCGCTGGTGTAATGGAGGTGATCTTAATATCCATTTGCAGGGCTGTGATACCATCAGATGTTCCTGCCACCTTAAAATCCATGTCACCAAGATGGTCTTCGTCACCAAGGATATCTGAGAGAACGGCAAATTTATCACCTTCTTTGATCAGCCCCATAGCAATCCCAGCCACTGGACGCGGCAATGGTACACCAGCATCCATCATCGCAAGCGAAGTGCCGCAGACGGTAGCCATAGAAGATGAGCCATTGGATTCGGTTACCTCAGACACAACGCGAACCGTGTAAGGGAACTCATCCCGAGGGGGACGAACAGGATTAACCGCACGCCACGCCAATTTACCGTGACCAATTTCTCTGCGGCCCGGTGAACCCACACGGCCTGCCTCACCCACAGAATAGGGAGGGAAATTATAATGCAGCATAAAATCCTGACGATATTCGCCTTCAAGCGCGTCAATAATCTGCTCATCCTGCCCTGTGCCCAAGGTTGCCACGGCCAGTGCTTGGGTTTCCCCACGCGTGAACAAAGCAGACCCATGGGTGCGCGGCAACACACCGACTTCGGCGACAATCGGACGCACTGTGGACAGATCGCGGCCATCAATACGCTTGCTGGTTTTCAAAATGGCACCGCGTACGGTATCCGCTTCAAGCTTCTTAAAGAGATCCATCGCCAGAACGGTATCTGTGTTTTCATCCAGTTTGGTCATGGCTTCGGCTTTAATTTCTGCGATTGCTGCCTGACGGCTAGTCTTATCCGCAATTTTGTAAGCGTCAGCAAGTTTTTTGCCAAAGCTCTTGAATGCTTTGCTGATCGCATCAGCTTCTGCTGGTTCTTCTGGCAGAGGCCGGGGATCTTTTGCGGCAACTTCGGCAAGTGAAATAATTGCATCAATCACCGTTTGCATCGCCTCATGACCGAAATTGACGGCCCCAAGCATTGTTTTTTCGTCTAGCTCACTGGCTTCGGATTCGACCATCAACACGCCTTCACGCGTGCCAGCGACCACCAGATCAAGGCTGCTGTCTTTCATTTGCGAAAGCGAAGGGTTAAGCACATATTCGCCATCAATCATCCCCACCCGTGCGGCACCAATCGGGCCAAAAAACGGAATCCCAGAAATGGTCAGAGCCGCCGAAGCGCCAATCATCGCCACAATATCAGGATCATTTTCCATATCATGCGACAGCACGGTTGTAATGACTTGCGTTTCACATTTGAAGCCAGCAGGAAAGAGAGGCCGGATCGGGCGGTCAATCAGACGCGAGGTCAGGGTTTCTTTTTCGCTAGGCCGTCCTTCACGCTTAAAGAATCCCCCCGGGATTTTCCCTGCGGCAAAGGTTTTTTCCTGATAATTAACTGTCAAGGGGAAGAAATCCTGCCCTGGCTTTGCGCTGCTTGCGGCCACCGCCGTACAAAGCACTGTGGTTTCTCCAAGGGTGGCCATAATAGCGCCATCCGCCTGACGAGCGATCTTGCCTGTCTCAAGAGTTAGCGTTCTGCCACCCCATTCAATTTCTTTTTTGAATACTTCGAACATATTGATTTTTTATCTCCATCAATCTGACCACCAAGGACCATTCCTTGGCAGGGTCAGGTTATCATCATCATTCATGAAATCTTGGGGGAGATGGGTTCCAGTCCAGGGTTCTGTCTGGGTATTCGCGCATCACCGGGGGCGTTCCCCGTCGGCATCAGCGTATCCTGATGCCCGTTTCCTTGGTTTCATCAATGTATCACCGTCAATAGTGAACATCCTGGATAAAGTCAAGAAAACTCATCACCAAAAGAAAACACCGCCAAAAGCGGTGTTATCTTTCAATTGATTGTAACCGGGGTGAGGCTTAGCGGCGCAGACCCAGTTTTTGAATCAAATCTTGGTAAGAAGATTCATCCCGACGCTTGATATAGTCTAGCAAATGGCGGCGTTTACCAACCATAGTCAACAGACCACGGCGTGAACCGAAATCATGCTTATGGGTTTTCATATGTTCAGTCAGATTGACAATCCGTTCAGTCAGGATCGCTACCTGAACCGAGGGGTTGCCACTGTCTTTGTTGTTGCCACCAAATTCGGCAATCAATTCAGCCTTTCGGCTCTTTGTAATCGACATCATCCATCTCCTTTGTCTGGATCATTGCTTCATTCATCAGATTGAACACCCGAATCGGTTGACCCTTTCCCTGTTCGCATCGGATCAGGGCAACAGGCACGCCTTGATAAGTTCCAAGCCGCGTCTGATCATCAGGCGCCGATATGACTTCAATCTGCTGGCCGCGTTGCAGCCGTTCTGCTTCATCTTCACTAAGAATAAGGCCCGGGATGTCGTCCAGTGCCGATTCCAGTGGAAGCAAGGTCTTCATAAGGGCGGCACTATGCGTGATTCCTTCAAGAAAATCTAGCGAAATCGCTTTTTTTTCATCAAAAGGCCCAACTCTGCTCCGCCGCAAGGTGGAAATATGCGCCGCCCCACCCAATGTTCTTGCAATATCTCTGCCAAGAGAACGGATATAAGCCCCTTTGCCTGTGGTCGCCAGAAACCGTGTTTCTTCGCCGTCATGCGATAACATTTCCAGCGCGTGGATATCAATTGGTCTGGAGGTCAACGCGACCTCTTTGTTTTGTCTAGCCAGATCATAAGCGCGCTGGCCTTCGAGTTTAATCGCTGAATATTTTGGTGGCACCTGCATGATACGACCGCGAAACTGATCCAAGACATTCTGAATATCCTGCGCCTGTGGACGGTAGTCTGAGGTCACCGTGACACTACCTTCGGTATCATCCGTATCGGTTTCTGCCCCCCAGCGAATAGAGAAATCATAATCCTTAGTCGCGTCCATCAGATAAGGAACGGTTTTCGTTGCCTCACCCATAGCGATAGGAAGAATGCCTGTCGCCAAGGGATCAAGCGTGCCGCCATGGCCAATTTTCTGGGGACGAAAAATCCGCCTCAACACACCTACCGCCTGTGATGAGGTGATGCCGAGGGGCTTATCTAAAGCAAGCCAACCAGAGATCGGATGTTTTGGCGTTTTAGGTTTCATCCGTATCTAAGTTTGCCATGGGGCTTGCGTCTGACTTTTCCAAGTCGTTACGGCGGTTTTCATCAATGAGCCGCGCCACCCGGCCTGCGGTTTCAAAACTGGTATCCGGCAGAAACCGCAACCGTGGGCATCTTCTTGTAGTAAGTTTTTTTGATAATTCATGTTGTAATACCGGCGCGACACGCATCAATCCTGCCAATACCAATTCAGGATTTATTCCGCCAAGTGGAGTGAAATAGACACGAGCATTGCTGAAATCTGGGCTCAAAGATACGCCAGAAAGCACCACCGAAACCCCATCAAGATCAGGGTCATGCAGATCACCACGGATCAGAATTTGCGACAGAATATGGCGAATTTCTTCACCGACTTTCAACTGCCGCTGAGACTTTGCCCCTTTGGTTTTTGCAGACGATTGTGAACGACCCATCACTACACTCCCATCACGACACCTGACAGATTACGGATCAGAGTGTTCTGGCAATTTCCTCAATCTCAAAGCATTCGATCATATCGCCAGCCACGAGATCACTGTAGTTTTCGAACGCCATGCCACATTCTTGGCCTTCACGAACCTCTTTGACTTCATCCTTAAACCGCTTCAGCGTCTTAAGACTGCCCTCATGCACCACCACATTATCGCGCAAGAGACGAACCTTACAGCCGCGCTTGATGATGCCTTCGGTCACCTTACAGCCAGCAATTTTGCCGACCTTGGTAATATTAAAGACTTCCAGAATCTCTGCATACCCAATGAAGTTTTCTTGCCGTTCAGGTGACAGCAAGCCACTCATGGCGGCTTTCACATCATCAATCAATTCATAGATGATCGAATGATAACGAATCTCAACCCCATCACGCCGCGCTTGTGAGCGGGCTTGTGGATTGGCTCTGACATTAAAGGCAAGCACAATGCCTTGGGACGCGGCGGCCAGACTGATATCTGATTCGCTGATCGCACCAACCCCCGACGACAAGATTCTGGCCTTAACCTGATCCGTACCCAATTTGTCTAGCGCCGCTTTAATCGCTTCAAGTGATCCATGAACATCGGTTTTGATCACCAGCGGAAGCTCCATAGCCTCACCACTAGCAATCGCAGATAGCATTTGTTCCACTGTTCCGCGCGCGCCTGCGGTGGATTCTTTCTCGCGGATAACGCGTGTCCGATATTCCGATACCTCACGGGCTCTGGCCTCGTTCTCAACAACCGAAAGCCGGTCGCCAGCCATCGGGGTGCCGTTAAGACCCAGCACTTCAACCGCGTCACCTGGCTTTGCCATTTCGACATTGTTGCCGCGATCATCCACCATGGCGCGGACACGCCCCGTTTCCGCCCCGACAACAAAGATTTGCCCAACTTCTAATGTGCCTTTGAGAATCAGAACCGAAGCTACCGAACCTCTGCCGCGCTCTACCTTGGCTTCAATCACTGCGGCTTCAGCCGCACGATCTGGGTTGGCCTTTAGCTCAAGCAATTCTGCTTGCAGCATGATGGTTTCTTCTAGCTTATCCAAGCCTGCTTTTGTATGTGCAGACACATCAACACAAAGCACCTCACCACCGAAATCTTCGGTGACAATGTCATGGGACAACAGCTCATTGCGAACCCTTTGGCTATCTGCCTCAGGTTTATCGCATTTATTGATCGCAATAATGATTGGGCATTCCGCCGCTTTGGCATGGTTTATGGCCTCAATGGTTTGTTCCATCACGCCATCATCTGCTGCCACCACCAAAATCACAATATCAGTGATATTGGCCCCACGCATCCGCATTTCCGTGAACGCTTCGTGGCCGGGGGTATCGATAAAGGTGATACGATTACCAGCACTGGTTTTGACCTGATATGCGCCGATATGCTGGGTGATACCACCAGATTCCCCAGCCGCCACATCTGTGCTGCGGATCGCATCCAACAGAGAGGTTTTGCCATGATCAACATGGCCCATGATGGTCACCACTGGTGGCCTAGGCTTGAGGGTTGCAGGATCATCCGCCACATCATCTTCGGTCAGATCAATATCCGCTTCAGAGACACGGTTTGGCTTATGCCCTAATTCTAACACCACCAATTCTGCGGTTTCCGCATCAATGGTTTGTGTCACCGTTGCCATCACGCCAAGCTTCATTAGCTCTTTGATCACATCTGCGGCGCGTTCAGCCATCCGATTAGCAAGCTCTTGAACCGTAATTGCATCAGGAATAGTGACTTCACGGCTTTGCTTTACGCTAGGCTGATTCAGATTCTCGCGCTGTCTGGCCTTTTCCCGTTCACGGGCACGACGCACGGAGGCTAATGACCTCTGCCGACTGCGTTCATCACCATCAAGCGCTTCAGAAATAGTGATCTTCCCACGCCGACGCTCTTGTTCTTGACCGCGTTTAGCAGGGGCGCGTTTTGGTACATCTGCCACCACCTTACGGCGAGCGGAAAACCGCCCTGTGCCCATATCTGCATCACCATCATCATTAGCCAAATCCCCACGCCCACGCACGGCGGCGGCAGGTTTGGCGGCTTTTAAGGCTTGTGCTTTTTGGGTTTCTTCTGCGCGGCGTGCCTCTTCTTCTTCGGCGATTTTTTGCAATTCTTGCATTTCGCGCTCACGTCGGCTTAGCACTGGCGCTTGTGTTTCTGTGGCGGTGTCTTCTTGCTCGCCTTTATCGTTGTCATCCTGTTTTGGTTTCGCGCGAGGAGGCGCAGATGGTGGCGGTGACTTAGGCTTATAGCCTTCAATCAAAGCACGGTTTCTGGCGACGCGTTCTTCTTCGGTTAACCCTGCCTGATCTGCGGCTGTTTGGGTTGGTGTTTTTGTCTCATCCGTTGCAGGTGCAGAGGCTGCACGGCGGCTAGCTGTTCTGTTTCGGACAACCTCAACCTGAACGGGACGCGCGGATTTGCTTCTGGCGGTCTGTGTACGCGCAGCGGTACCACCGCCGGTTGCTCCACCGCCAAGAGTAAGCTTACCGCCGCCAAGGCCACCGCCTAGACTCAAGGTTTTCTTTTTGTCCTGATCACTCATGAATATGTGATCCTCTCATTTTCAAATCTAACAACTGCCAGTTTCAGCCATGGTTTACAACGCCTGCACCCGTTATGGCAAGTGATTGCTCATCAAATCTCAGGTTCAGATGTTGGTTAACCCTTAATTTACTCCTCACGAACCCCTTGCAAGCGCGACAATTCTTCTCTCAAAGATACCGCAAAGCCATGATTTCCCGTCAAACACGCCGCAAATGCCAAGGATGGTCGCCCAAACACCTTACCTAACTCCTCACCGCTTAAACATCCCACGGTCATTTCTGCTTCCGTGGCTGACGCTAGCCCTCTGGCTTCGCGTTCAGACGCATCGGTTGCGACCATAAGGATAGCCACGGGATGGCTAGCTGCTCGTATTTTTCCAGCACCGCCAAGGACTGAACCGCCACGCCGCCCTAATCCCATCAGATGCTGAACCCGTTCCACCAACAGCGTTTCCACCAAATGCGGCAAATCCTCTGCCAATGCTGCCGCTTTTAAGGCTTTTTGTAGGCTCTTGGTTTTGGCCGCTTGGGCCAACACCGCGCCGCTAGCCTTGAGCCAAGCGCCGCGCCCATCTAGCCGGTTGCCAATATCAGGAAACACCACCCCTTCAGGGCTGGCAACGAATCGGATCAATTGATGTGATGGGCCACTAACGCCAGTGACGACACATTTCCTTATGGGTGCAGATTTATTCAGCCTCGGACTCGCTTTCTTCAGTGGCCGCGTCAGCATCATCAGCGGTATCTTCGTCATCAAACCAATGTTTGCGAGCTTCCATGATAATTGCGCCAGCTTTTTCTTCGCTGTTGATCCCATGTTCACCCAGATATCCGGTCAATTCTTCGGTGTCGAGATCAGCCAGATCATCAAGAGTCAAGATGCCGTTTTGAGCCAGCGTCAAAAGCATAACCGGAGTGATCAACGCAAAATCCTTGAGGTCATCAGCAATAGTGAAAGCTTCCATTTCGCTTGATACACGAGTGTTTTCACGCTCAACATACTCAATAGCACGGTTACGCAATTCGGCGGCGATGCCTTCATCAAAACCCTGAATAGCCATCAATTCCTCAACCTCGGAATCAGCAATATCTTCAATGCCAACAAAGCCTTCGGCGACCAACAGACTGGCGATAACATCGTCAATATCAAGCTGTTCCATAAAGCGCTCAGAACGATCTTGAAACCGTTCATATTCTTCGGATTGTGAAAGGATATCAATATACCAACCAGTCAATTGTGAAGCGAGGCGCACATTTTGCCCACGCCGCCCAATGGCTAGGCTAAGCTGATCATTAGGGACAATAACCTCTAATCGGCCTTCGTCCTGATGCACGACCACTTTAGCCACTTCGGCTGGTGCTAGGGCATTAATAGCAAAGGTGACGATATCTTCAGACCATGGGATAATCTCAATCTTCTCGCCTTGCAGTTCATTGACAACGGCCTGCACCCGACTGCCGCGCATACCAACGCATGATCCGACAGGGTGGATGCTTGGGTCATGGGAATAGACCGATATTTTGGCGCGACTTCCGGGTTCACGAACAACGCCTTTAATCTCAATAATGCCGTCATAAATCTCTGGCACTTCTTGGGTGAAAAGCGCCGCCATGAATTGGTCACCGGCACGGGTCAAGAAAATCTGTGGCCCACGCGGTTCTTCACGGACTTCTTTGATCAGGGCGCGAATCCGATCACCTTGTTTGATCATTTCTTTTGGGATCATATCTTCTCGGCGGATCACCGCTTCGGCACGCCCCAAATCCACCGTGACCATATAGCTTTCTGCCCGCTTGACTGTGCCAATGACAATCTCGCCCTCGCGGCCTTGGTATTCTTCAAATTGACGGGCGCGCTCAGCTTCGCGCACGCGTTGAGAAATCACCTGCTTTGCGGTCTGTGCAGCAATGCGGCCAAACTCTAACGGCGGCAAGGTTTCACGGATAAAACTGCCAATTTCAAGGGTAGCATCGCGTTTTTTAGCATCATCTAAGCTGATCTGGGTGGCTTCGTCTTCAACCACTTCTACCACTTCGGTAAAGCGTTCCAACATAATGCTTCCGGTTTTGCGGTCGATCAGAGCACGGATATCTCTGTCTTGCCCATAGCGCGACCGACCAGCTTTTTGAATGGCTTGTTCCATCGCCTCTAACACTTCTTCACGATCAATTGCCTTTTCACGAGCGACAACATCCGCAACCTGAAGCAACTCACCATTTGGGATCGATGACGTGTCCATCTTTTATCCTTTCTGTTTTGACTTAAACCGCCGTTCGATGATTTCGGTAGGGTCGAGTTTGGCGGTTTCTACTAACCCATAGTCGATAGATACTGGCCCAACGCTGGTATCTAAATGTATCTTGTCTTGGTCTGATATGCCGGCAAGCCTGCCTTGAAAACGGCGACGGCCATCAATTAACTCACTAGTGACCAGTTTGACCAACTCACCTGAAAACCGCTGAAAATCGTCACGGCGAATTAACGGGCGCGAGATGCCAGGTGAGGTCACTTCAAGCTGATATTCGGATGAAATGGGGTCTTCTTCATCCATAATCAGAGCGACTTTTCGTGAAATTTTGGCGCAATGTTCTACCGTCATCTCAAGGTTGCGATCTTTTGGTTCTGCCATAATCTGCAACACCTGATCCCGAAAGCTGACGCGGATCAATTCAAAATCCAGCGCATTAATGCAATCGCTGATCAGCGTTTCAATTTTGCTTTCTAATGGTGATGCCGCCATCTGTTCAGTCGTTCCTATCCGTTCATCATCCTATCTGTTTATCACAGGCAAAGAAAAATGGGCCGCTTCCTTGGGGGAAGGCCCATCATCTAATTTCCGATAATGTTAGGATTGATATAACCATTTTCACCTCAAAACGCAAGTGTTACTGCTTAGCGCCGAAGGAAGCGAAACCAAACCGATGTCCTGCCAGCGATTTCCGCCTTTCGCATATAGCGCGTTCCCGGCCAATCTGCCGGCGGCTGTCGCCAATCTGACGGGCCATTTGCCAGCCAAGCAAATCGATCATCGCGGTAGGCAGTGGCTAGCAACCATGACTTTGCCGTCGGATCATCAGAGGCAAGCAAGAGTTCTGCTCCAGAGCGCATTTTATCAGACAACACATCCAACATTTCCGGTTGCAAAATGCGTCTTGCCGCGTGGCGCGACTTTGGCCAAGGATCAGGAAATAAAATATAAACCGCATCAAGTGAGGCAGAGGCAAGATGCGGCAAGAAAAGCCGCACATCATCATTCCAGATACGGATATTTTCAAGATCTTGTTCTTTGATATGCCGACACAGGCTAGCCACACCATTCAGGAAAGGTTCAGCGCCAATGTAACCATTATCAGGGTTTTGCGCGGCGCGTGCCGCCAGATGCTCACCACCACCAAAACCGATCTCAAGACAAATCTGTTTGCGCTGGGGTGGAAACCATGGCCGCGGATCAAGTGATAACGCGGTCAGTTCAGCCGAGGTGAGGGCATAGCCCTCCATCCCCTCATGTAACGCTAATTCTTGGGCTGGACGCAGTTTCCGGCCACGCCTTCTGCCATAAAATTGGGGCTGTTCTACTGCCTTGGGTTTGCCGTCCTTTGTTGTCATGCTTTTTTGACACTTTGCTGTTAAACAGCGTTTGTTCTGTGAACTGCAATCTCCTGAGGTCAGAATGCGTTTCAGAGGATTTGCCCACTTGGCTCGACATGAACAACCCGATAGAGTGACGCTCTAGACAGGGTTTCAGCAGATTCAGCGCCTTGTTGGCGTGAATGTCTTGATTAATAAGTAGAGCGATACGCATTGCTCAGATATTAACAGGGTAATAACAACCCTCCAAGCGGTAGCACTTATGGCAGTAGATGGTTTTGGTCAATGGTTTAGCTTAATGGCTTTTGCGTTTGTGATGTCGATTACGCC
>JALRFL010000116.1 GCA_023259875.1 Alphaproteobacteria bacterium | reverse complement strand
AACTTCTTGGTCAGACTCCTTTTTAAGAGCCCTTAGCTTCTCCACATCAGCTCTTGCAGCATTTGACTTATTATCACTATCTGTAAAGTGATTAGAGAAAGTGGCAGTTATTTTCTCCATATCTTCACTCTCCCAGTTTCTACCAATAATGGAGCCGGTGGCGCCTCCATCTCTTAACTGCCGGATTTCATCAAGCAACCCTTGGGTATCCTTGGCGGCACCGCCAGAAAACACCACCATTCTGCGGCCATTAAAACAGCTTTGCACAATATGCTGGATGCGGTCGGCCAGAGTGGATGATGGGATATTTTGCTTTTCATAAACGGCCTTGGCCGCCTCTTGTTCAAGATACGCGGTTGGCGGCTTTACTTTAATAATATGCGCCCCTAACAAGGCGGCCATATGCGCCGCGTAAGCGCAGATATCAAATCCGGTTTCTCCCTCTTTGCTTAGTGCCCCGCCACGAGGGTAAGACCATAAAACAACAGCTAGTCCTAGGGCTTTGGCTTCGGCGGTCATTTCCTGAAACTCTGACATCATGTCAAAGGCGGCGTCTGAACCGGGATAAATGGTGTAACCAATGGCGCTACATCCTAACCGCAGGGCTTCGCTGACAGAACCGGTGATGGCCTGACTCGGCGCTGATCCCCCTTGGGCAAGGGAGTTTGACGAATTGACCTTCAAGATGGTGGGGATTTGACCTGCGAAACGGTCAGCCCCTGCTTCGAGCATCCCAAGCGGCGCGGCATAGGCCGAAAGCCCAGCATCAATAGCAAGTTGATAATGATAATGGGGATCATAGGCGGCTGGGTTAGGCGCAAAACTGCGCGCAGGGCCATGTTCAAATCCTTGATCGACCGGCAAGATCACCAGTTTACCTGTCCCCCCTAATTTGCCCTGCATCAGTATCCGAGCCAGATTGGCTTTCACCCCGGGGCTGTCGGATTCGTAAAAATCCAGAATGCGGCGGACGTTTCTGGTAATTTTCATGATGCTATGCCTCCTATCAACATGATCACATCGTCATAGACCAAAAATACGCGCTGGCGTCAATCGGCGCAGGGCGTAATGTGATCTTTTTTTGCCTAAGAGGGGTGCTTTTTGGGATTGAAGCCATGATGGGCATTGACGCGGACTTGCTAAACTCACTATTCTGATCTTAATATAATTAAGGCAAGTAAATATCAGTAGATTAACCATATTTTTGGTTTTATGATTTGCTTAAAGGTGAGGATGATAAGCGCGATGATCAGCAGGCTGGAACAAGCAATAGGCCGACTTAGCCAAGCTGTTGGTGCTATCGAAGACCATCTGGCGCAAATGCCTGCGGCATCAGTACCCTCTTCTGCTTCTGCGTCCACCATGTCACCTGATGCCGATTCGCTAAAAAAAGAAATCAAGGATATCGAAGCCATGATGAGTGAGGCCATAGCTATTTTGGAACAACACGCCTCGGAGGAAAAGTGATCCATGGCTGAGGCCAGAGTTACCATAACAATCAATGGACAGAATTATCCGCTGGCGTGCCAGCCGGGTGAAGAAGACCATATTCGCGCTTTAGCGGCTCGACTTGATGACACCTCACGGCAAATTACCGCCGCTGGGGGGTCGATTAACGAATCTCGCTTGTTGGTGATGGTGGGGCTGATTATGGCTGACCGCTTGCATGAACTTGAAAACGGCGCGGCGGCCTCTGCTCCGGCAGCTGAACCCATGGCGGCGGCGCATTCCCTCTCCGATGAGGATAGCGATTCTCTTGCCGCAAGTATCGAGGCCTTAGCCTCACGCATGGAACAACTTGCATCTCAACTCAAGGCGCATTAAATCATATCTCGTAGCTGGGGTATGCGTCAGATCAATTGATCCCTGGGGCCATACCAATACTCTAGGGAGTCGCCGCTGTTCAGGCCGAGGTCTGATTATCGTGACGCCCACCTGCTTTGCAGGTCACAGAGGATAATAGAATCAACGGTACTTTGGCTACACTTGGCTTTGCAAACTTATCATCACCTCATGCGATATGATGTGACGTCTCAGGTGTTATCCTTTTTCAAATGGAATCCCCCCTTCATGCTATCACTTGATGAGAATAAGGCAGAGCTTCGGAAACATCAGGCGGCAAAACGCGGCGCGTTGAAATCTGACCATCCCAATGCGTCAGAGGCTTTGATGGCTGGTGGCGATAACCTGTTGGCACTGGCTAAGACCCATTTGGGGGATGAGCCACTCATGGTCGCAGGCTATTGGCCGATCCGGTCAGAGATTGATCCCTTGCCATTGATGCGGATGCTTGCAGATCATGGGGTGGCAACCTGTTTGCCAGCCACGCCCAAACCCGAAACACCATTAATTTTTCACCAGTGGCAGGTGGGTGATCCCTTGATTGATGGCCTTTATGGCACCTCAGAACCTGTCGCCACTGCACCAATTGTGATTCCAAATGTGATTTTGGCACCACTTTTGGCATTTGATCAGGCGTGTTATCGGCTTGGCTATGGGGGCGGATTTTATGATCGCTCGCTTGAAGAAATTCGGGCGATCAAAGGCCAATCGGTTATTGCCATAGGGCTTGCTTATGCTGGTCAGCAGATTGATACTGTGCCGACAGGGCCGCATGATGCGGCGCTTGATGGGGTGCTGACCGAGACAGGCTTGATAGAAAGGCAAATATAGTGCGTGTGTTGTTTTTAGGTGATGTGGTTGGTCGCCATGCACGGCAACTGGTGATGGATAGCCTTCCGGGTTTGCGGCAAGAGCTTGCCGCTGATTTCATTATCGTCAATGTTGAAAACGCGGCTGGGGGGTTTGGCATTACCCCGGATATCGCTGATGGGTTTTTAGCCGCAGGCGCGGATGCCATGACAACAGGTAACCATGTCTGGGATAAGCGCGAGATTTTTGCCTATATTGATCAACAGCCGCGGTTAATCCGGCCTATTAATATGCCTGAAGGCACCCCCGGTCTGGGCCTAACAACGGTC
>JALRFL010000069.1 GCA_023259875.1 Alphaproteobacteria bacterium | reverse complement strand
TAAAAGTAAGCGGAATAGCAAAGCCAAGACCCAAACTAGGCGGTATCGCCGCCCCAAGCAAAAGACCGATGAGGGTCGTTAATTGCCACGACACCCATAAGAGTGTGCCCGAACCCAGCAAATGATAATGCATCACGGGGTTTGGCGGCTGGCTTTCGTAGCGCCGCATGGTGACGGCAAAAGCCTCATCCGTGAGCAGATAGGATAACAGCACTTTCCAGCGTAAGGACAAATGCCGAAAATACATGGCAATACTGGCTGAATAAAGCGTGTGACGCAGATTGATAACGCTGACCGTGCCACTGACTAACAAAGGATTTGCCCCGGTGGCGTATAATTGCAGAAAAATAACCTGACTTGCCCCACCGAAAATGATGATAGACATGGCCATGATCTGAACAGGCGTTAGACCTGCTTCGGTTCCTAACGCACCAAAAATGAGCCCAAATGGCATCACCCCCACCATTAATGGGGCTTCATCACGAAGGCCACGAAAAAACTCGTCTCTGCCGCGAAAAGGTGACTGTGTTTCTGCCATTGATTTTTGCCGGATAAGATGCCAGATCGGGTTGATAATTTATGCTAATCTGTTTAGCAAGATACAAATCATTATGCTATGCCAGATCATCAATCTGGATGTTCAAAGTAGAGGTATCATGTCACAGCTTCCACACCCTGTAAAGTTTGCTGAAATGCGAAACAAAACGGTCATGTTTCGGGTTGATTTGAATGCCCCGATGAAGGATGGCAAGGTCTCGGATTTGACGCGCATCAAGCGTCCTGCGGCTGGCATTCTTGCCTTGGTGGAACAGGGCGCTAAGGTTGTGGTCGCCTCGCATTTTGGACGGCCAAAAGGAAAACCATCCCCGGAATTAAGCCTCGCCCCTGTGGCAGAAGCGCTGAGCCAATGTCTTGACCATCCGGTTCGCTTTGTTCCTGATATTGTTGGTGATGTGGCGGCGGCGGCGATCCGAGATATGGAGCAAGGCGATGTCATTATGCTTGAAAACCTGCGTTTTGATCCGCGCGAGGAGGCCAATGACACCGCATTTGCTGAAAAACTGGTGGCAGAGGTTGATGTCTATATCAATGATGCGTTTTCATGCAGTCACCGCGCCCATGCGTCTATCACTGCGGCGGCTGATTTGCGTCCAGCCTTTGCCGGGCCGTTAATGATGGCAGAATTAGAGGCACTGGATCAGGTGCTTGGCAATCCTAAGCGGCCTTTAGCGGCGGTGGTTGGCGGCGCCAAAGTATCCAGCAAACTCGATTTGCTAAGCAATTTGGTCAAGCAAGCGGATGTGCTGATTGTTGGTGGCGGCATGGCTAACACCTTTTTGCTGGCTGATGGGATAGCGATTGGTGCTTCTCTGGCAGAGGCAGATTTGGTGGATACCGCCAGAGAGATTAAGGCCGCCGCCTTGGCCAGTGGTTGTCAGTTGGTTTTGCCTCAAGATGGTGTGGTGGCATCGGCCTTTTCTGCCCATGCGCCTCACCGGACGGTGCATTTTGCCGATAGCGATATCGCTAGTGATGAGATGATCTTGGACGCAGGGCCAGATGCCATTGCCGCCGCTATGGCGGCGATTACGCCTTGCCATACGCTGATCTGGAATGGCCCTATGGGGGCGTTTGAATTGCCGCCATTTGATGCCGCGACCACGGCATTGGCGCGTCATGTCGGAAGCTTGAGCCAAAATGGTAGCATGACTTCGGTGGCTGGCGGCGGCGATACTATCGCGGCGCTAAATCATGCAGGGGTGATGGATCAATTTTCTTATGTCAGCACGGCTGGCGGCGCGTTTCTGGAATGGCTTGAAGGCAAGCCGTTGCCGGGGGTTGTCGCGCTGCTTGGGTCGGCATAACCCCAACGCGGTGTTGTGGTGTCAGGCTGATGACGGGGTTTGGCATCTTGTTATCCCCATCTGTTATTCCCATATAAAAAGGGTAGTCAATTCTATCGTGGAGATGCGATCATGTTCGGATCACTGTTTTCCAAACCTAAGACAATCCCCTCAAGGGATGAAGCCTTACCTGGGCGAGATTTCCCTTTGCTTAATCCGCAACCTCAT
>JALRFL010000008.1 GCA_023259875.1 Alphaproteobacteria bacterium | reverse complement strand
AGGGTGATAACGCATTCTTTGCTGCCTTTTTTCTGGCCTTCCTTGACCAAGGACAAAGGCTTACCATCACCGGATAATAGCCCCATGCGGACGGGAATTACCAAGTCATGACGCGTGGGGATCGCTGGATGATCAGCAATGCTTTGCTGAAACTGCAAAGACAATGTCTGACTTGCGCTATCATATTGGCGAGTGACTTTGACTTGCGGCGTACCTGCCTGCGAATACCAATGCCTAAATTGGGATAGATCCGCATCATTGGCGGTTTCCATCGCGGCAATAAAATCTTCACAAGTCGCAGCCTCCCCATCATGGGTCTTAATATAATGGGCAACCCCATTCATAAAGCCGTCTTTACCAAGGATATGTTCCAACATTCGGATCACTTCCGCCCCTTTTTCATAAACCGTAGGGGTATAGAAATTGTTGATCTCTTGATAGGTCTCAGGACGGATGGGATGCGCAGTTGGGCTGGCGTCTTCGGGAAATTGAATGGCTTTAAGCAAAGCCACATCATTGATGCGCTTGACGCCGCGTGAATGCATATCTGCTGTGAACTCTTGGTCGCGATAGACGGTCAGCCCCTCTTTGAGGGTTAGCTGAAACCAATCACGGCAAGTGATACGGTTTCCTGTCCAATTATGGAAATACTCATGCGCGATAATGGATTCCACCCGATCAAGATCGTCATCGGTGGCGGTTTTGGTGTTTGCCAACACATATTTGGAATTAAAAATATTTAACCCCTTGTTTTCCATCGCCCCCATGTTGAAATAGCTAACCGCAACGATCATAAACACATCCAAATCATAGGATAAGCCAAACACCTCCTCATCCCATTTCATGGATTTTTTCAGGCTCTTCATGGCATGACCACAGAGATGGGCGTTACCATGTTCCACATAAATCTGAAGCGAGACTTTACGCCCCTCACGCGTGACAAATTGATCCTCAACCAGATCCAGATCACCAGCTACCATGGCAAAGAGATAACTAGGCTTGGGGTGCGGATCATGCCACACCGCAAAATGCCGATCTTCGGGTAAATCCCCCTGATCCGTCAGATTGCCATTAGACAGCAAAAACGGGAGAGACGCGCTCGCCTCAATGCGCGTGGTAAAGACCGATAACATATCAGGATGATCAGGATACCAAATGATCCGGCGAAAGCCTTCTGGCTCACACTGTGTGCAATACATACCGCCAGAACGATAAAGCCCTTCAAGGGCGGTATTAGCATCAGGATTAAGATCAGAGGTAACCACCACCGTGGAGGTGCCCTTTAGGGTCAGGGTAATCGCGTGAGCAGAGAGGCTTTTATCATCGGGTTGATGCGATTTGCCGTTAATCGTTAGGCTGATAAATCTTAAACTGTCATCACCCCATAAGGTGATCTTGCCTTCGCCCTTACCGTCCTGCGCTAATGGGGCAATGGTATAAGTGCCAGTTACCCGTGTGTGGTCATCATAAATCGCGATATTCAGGTGCACATCTTGGACCTGACATTCAGGAAAGGTATAATCACCACGCCGGATCGTTCGACCCGAACCAGACATCATGTTGTTCATGATCAGGAACCGCTGCCTTCGCGGTTAGTTGTATAAGCTTCAAAGCAATGGCTGTTGCAATACGGTTTGCCAGTGACCACATCGTCCCCACAAAAATGGAAATCTGTTGATTGTGGGTCACCAATCGGCCAACTGCATTTGCTGCGTGACCAAGTAATGTTCCGCAAAGCAAGCTTTAATGGCAAATCAGAACGGTTGAGAATAGGCGTGGCCTCAGGCTTACGGCGCGGTGAACTAGCACCTGCCTTATTGCCGCCAGCAATAGGGGACTGGCGCTTAGGCAGACCCATGCGATGGACTTTACCTGCAATAGCGTTCCTCGACACCCCTAGCTTTTCACCAATCTGAGAAATCGGTAACCCCATTTCCCAAAGCTTTTTTAATTTTTCAAGACGTTTCTCGTCCCATTGAACCGAAGCGCTCATAATTCATCCCATGCTATGACCATGCGCCAATAAAATTGGCAATCAGGTCTTTTTGATAATCTAGCATATGACGACCTTTATGGATCGTCAAACCCCTGTCTGCGGCGGCTGTTAACCATTTTGTCATCTCTGGCACCATGATGATATCGGCGATAATCGTGCCAATATCAACCCCATCAAGATCAACAGGCAGGGCATCTGCCTCATGGAGACCAAGACTCGTAGCATTTATTAGCAGATCAACGCCGGTCTTGATAGTGTCGATTTGCGTTATCTCAGCGGCATCAACCGAAATCGAAAAATGTGACAAAATCAATGCCTTTAAGTCTTCGGCTTTGGCAAGGCTTCGGTTGACAATAGATAACCGCCCCACCCCTGCCTCTGCCAATGCCATTGCAATCGCCCTCGCAGCGCCGCCAGCACCAATTAGCACCGCGTGCTTTCCGCTTGGGTCATGCCCCTCGCCTTTTAATCCGGCGACAAACCCCTTTCCGTCAAAGTTATCACCGATCAACCGCCCTTGTTCAAAACGGATAGCATTAACCGCGCCTGTTACCTCTGCCGCCACACCCAGCTGGTCACAAAGCTTTGCCGCGGTCATCTTATGGGGAATGGTCACCGCCACTCCACCCATATTTGGCATCCGCGCCAAAGCCGTCAGTGTGTTATCGAGATGTTGAGGCAGTATATGCATAGGAACAAGCACCGCATCGATATTACGGTCTTGAAACACGGGATTAAACACCATAGGCGCACGAACATGATCTACAGGATCAGCAATAACCCCAAAAAGTTTTGTTTTGCCTGTGATTTCTGTCATCCGACCTGCTCCTTAGCTCAATTTTCATCCACCGGATTCCGCGAGGCTATCGCATTCATAGGCGGTGGGGCAACCATGCTTTTGATCGTGCGGCATAAATGCGCCTCATGATCTCGCGCGGCTTGTTCTGCTTCCTCAACGGAAATCGCGGTAAAGGTTATGGGATCACCGGGCTTTCGTCGTGCCAAAACTGGCAAATCAGATTGTATCACCGTTGCGATTTTCGTGTAACCGCCAGTGGTCTGATGATCCGCCAACAGGATAATAGGCTTGCCATCACCAGGCACTTGGACAGAGCCATTCACAATTCCGTCTGAAGCAATATCCGCATTATCGCAATGCTCAAGCAGAGGGCCATCTAGCCGCATCCCCATGCGGTTTAGCAACGGGGACACCTGATAGGTTGATGACAGAAATACCGATTTTGCCTGATCGGTAAAACGGTCATCTTGTGGGCCAAACACCACCCTGATGGATGCAGGGGCATCATAAATCGTTAAATCCGATAGCATCCGATCCGCAGACCCCATGGCGGCATCAGGCCTCACCATATCGGGACATAATGGCAAAACATCACCATCTTTGAGCAAACGCCCCTCTAAGCCACCAATCATAGCATTAGGCGAGGTCGCACGAGAGCCATAAAGAGATGGCGTGCCAATACCCCCAGAAATTGCCAGAAACACCGTATTCGTTCCTGATAAACGATTGATATGAATGGTCTGGCCGGCTTGGACATTGATGGATCGATTGGCATAAACCGTGACCTCACCCCCAGATTGGTCAGAAATGACCATGGTCGCAGCAACGCTTCCGGTTAACGCCACAAGCCGAGGGGAATGAAAGCCAATCTTAACACCGCCAAGACAGATTTCTAATCCAGCCATATCCGGCGCATTGCCAACAAGCGCATTGCCAAGCCGTAACGCCACCTGATCAAGAGCACCAGATTCTGGCACGCCAACCGCTTGATGGCCTGCTCGCCCCCGATCTTGAACTGTGGTGTAAGGGCCAGAGGCGATCATGGTGATGATGTCATCTGTCATGTGATTTCCACCGAAAACCGCCCGGAATGATAAGCTTCATAAATCTCATTATATTCTTTGATATCAATTTGATAAAAACTGATATTATCACCTGACCTTAATAGTACAGGGTTATCTTTCTTTGGATCAAAAAGCGCAATAGGAATGCGCCCGATCAGATTCCATCCCCCCGGTGATGGCATAGGATAAACCACCGTCTGATCCATGGCGATGCCAAGCGTCAAAGCAGGCACAAGCGCGCGCGGGGTTTTGCGGCGCGGCAAATAAAGCGTCTCATCAACGCCTTTCATATATGCCAAGCCCGGCAAGAACCCCATAATTGCGACCTCTAGGGATGATGCCACATGGCGCGCAACAATCTCATCCGGTGTGAGGTTAAGCTGAACCGCTATGCTTTCTAAATCCGGGCCAAATTCCCCTCCATAGCAACAAGGGATGCGAATATGGCGGCTGTTTCCGCTGTCTTCGGACAAATGATTTAGCCATGGCGTGATCGTGGCCTGCACATGCTTAGCCGAGGTCTGCAAAGGATCATATTGCACCAACAAATTGGTAAGACCGGGAATAAGATCAACGATGCCTGTTAATGTACCGTCTTTGGCGGCTTGCTGAATGCGCCTAGCTAAAGCCCTTGCCTTGCGCGTGGCCTGATCCCTATTATCTCTTAGCGTGCCGGTGTTAGAGAGGGCGTCGTCAAAACTCACCACCAGCCCATGACCACCAGCAGGCAGAAACCGTCTTTTCCCCTTATCGGCCGTATCATCTTGTGTATGTGATGCAATCATGACTACAAACTCATATCTAATATCAAGACCATTGAAAAGATGGAAACGCCAAGGCTAAACTATCTGATGGTTAAGGGAAGAATATAAGGGCTTGCAATGAAGCCACACATCTTGGGGGCAAAATCATGACCAATTTTAATTTGAACGCTGATATGGCGGAAAGTTACGGGCCTTGGAAAATGGGCAATGATGATGCCTTATTGCCGGTCATCAATTCCGCAAATATAGCCTGTGGGTTTCATGGCGGTGATTATCATATCATGGCGGAAACTATGAAAAAGGCAGCAGCCCATGGGGTCAGCATTGGGGCGCATCCGGGGTTTTATGATCTGCATG
Source organism: Alphaproteobacteria bacterium (assembly GCA_023259875.1). Taxonomy (GTDB): domain Bacteria; phylum Pseudomonadota; class Alphaproteobacteria; order Puniceispirillales; family UBA1172; genus UBA12202. The sequence continues at coordinate 3,458 of JALRFL010000008.1, read as the reverse complement.
GTTTTGGCCGCCGGCAATTAAACCTATCCCTTAATGAAATTGAAAACCTGATTGCCTATCAGCTTGGCGCCGCGATTGGTGCCGCCGCATTGGTAGGGGCAAAAGTCACCCATGTTAAACCCCATGGGGCATTAAATAATATGGCAGCAAATCACGCAGATATGGCCATGGCGATTGCCCGTGCGGTTAAGGCCGTAGACAAGTCACAGATTTTTCTTGCCCCAGTGTTGAGTGCATTGGTTACAGCTGGTCATGAATGCGGTCTGCTGGTAGCCGAAGAAATCTTTGCTGACCGTGCCTATATGCCAGATGGGCAATTGGCGCCAAGGCATCGTAGTGATGCCATGATTCATGACCCGGATGAGGCGCTGGAAAGATCGCTTGAGATGTTAACCGAACGCCGCATCACCGCCATAGATGGCACCAGCCTTGCGATTGCCCCACATTCGCTTTGTGTTCATGGCGATGGGCCATCTGCTGTTGCCATGGCTGAACACTTGAAACAAGGGCTGACAGCGGCAGGGTTAACCGCAAAACCCCTGCCAGATATGGATGTGATGCGCTAGGCGGTCGGTTAGTCCTTATCCGTCTTTGGCTTAAAGCGCAATGATGCCGAATTGATACAATAACGCTGACCCGTTGGTTGAGGGCCATCAGGAAAGACATGGCCCAAATGTGCCTCACAAGCGGCGCAATGAACCTCTGTCCTTGTCATGAAAAATGACCGATCGGTTGTTGTCTCCACCTGCTGTTTATCCACCGGTTGCCAAAAACTAGGCCATCCTGTTCCGCTGTCATATTTGGTGTCAGATGAAAATAACGGCTCACCACAACAGATGCAGTGATAATCCCCATCCTGTTTGTTGTCCCAATACGCGCCCGTAAATGCGCGTTCAGTTCCATGTTGGCGTGTCACACGATATTGCTCATCATCCAGCATGGATTTCCATTCTGCGTCTGATTTTTTTATTTTTGTCATGACGTTATCTCCTTATTGCAGGAGGTCACCTTAACAGGGAATTGTGATCAATTAAAGGCATCGTTAAAGGCATCAACAGCAATCAAAATCCGCGTCACAGTCGTGATCAGGCACATAATCCCAAAGCCTAGAGCAAGCCAATTAAACCACCCCGGGAAAAGACAAATTACAACTAAAAACCCAAAAGTTTCAGCCCCTTCGGTAAGCCCCCCTAGGAAATAAAAAGATTTACGCCCTCGCCTTTCGGATATCATACCGCGTTTTGCGGCAATAACCGCAAAGGCCAGAAATGAGGAAGCTGTGCCAATAAAGGTAAAAATCAGAAACGCCGCCGCCAAACTATGATCCGGATTGGCGATAGCAAAGCCAAAAGGGATAAGCGCATAAAACAGAAAATCAAAGACAATATCTAGATATCCCCCCAAATCAGTAGACCCGTTTTCACGCGCCACCGCCCCATCCATGCCATCCGCCAGTCGGTTCAGAACAATAAAGGCCAGCGCAGATTGATAAAATCCAAAACAAATCAAAACAAAGGCGGAAATACCCATGATACCGCCAATAATCGTGATGCTGTTCGCGCCAATCCCATATCGCGATAGGATTCTGGCAGGCCAGCGCAAGATCACATCTATGACAGGACGAAATGAAGCATCAAGCATGGGCTAGGGATTAGGCACCACAAAAACCTGATCCGGATAGATAAGGTTCGGGTCACCTATTTCTTTCTGGTTTGATTGATAAATATCAACATAGCGGATGCCTTGCCCATAGGTTTTATAGGCAATCCGCCATAAGGCATCACCTTTTTGCACCACAATCAGCGCGTTACCCAATAGGGTTTCGTCTAGTTTTGATTTGTTGAGAACAATTCTGGCCGAAGATAAAATCTCGCCACTGTCATCACTTAAAGTCACAGCCACAGGAAAACGGTTCTCCGTTGGGATCGCCCCTTCTGCCATATAGCCATCATCATCCATGCTAGTCGTCGCCATGGTGTTTGCGATCATCACTTTGACGCTTCCCTTCCCTTCAACAGAACCGGACACAGCCATGCGTTCAGGAGAAATGGCCTCAATCATGCGGATGGTAATTTTGGGGATAACGGGGGCTGGCACATCAGAGGTTGCGGCCACATCAGAGTTTTGGCTTTGATTATCTTGGGGTTGCACATCTTGGGGTTTATCTGGGGAAACAACAGGCGCGTCTGAAACCGCAATCTGGGTATCCGCCCCATCAGCAAAAGGGGATTGAAGCAATTCTGCCATCTCGACGATCACCAATATGGCGGCGGGGATGAGCGCCGAGAAGATCAGCCACGAACATACCAAGGCAATGGCACCCCTTGGGGCGGCAAAACTGGAAAAGGTGTTGCGGCGCTTCCTGCGCGACATGGGCTAAGGCCAGCAGCGTTGATCCGATAGGGCCAGATGCGGAAATCGCCGCACCGCCGCAAAATTTCGGGGATCAGCATTTGACACCCGGACGCTAAAGGCGTCTGGTGGAAAAAATCACTTCACTGGCCGTTGCCCATGCAAATCTACCTCCCCATCGCGGAAATGGCGACCAACGCCCTCCTGCTTCTGGGGCTTGGTGGGTTCGTGGGTGTGCTTTCTGGCCTTTTCGGGGTCGGTGGCGGCTTCCTCTTGACGCCGCTTCTCTTCTTCATCGGCGTGCCGCCTGCGGTGGCCGTGGGCACGCAATCCTCGCAGATCGTGGCCTCGTCGGTGTCGGGCCTCTTGGCGCATCTGCGGCGGAAAACCGTTGATCTGAAAATGGGATCGGTGCTTCTGGTGGGCGGCCTTGCGGGGGCGCTGCCGGGGGTGATGCTGTTTGCCTGGCTCAAATCCATCGGTCAGGTCGATCTGGTGGTGCAGCTTTGCTACGTGGTGTTTCTTGGCATCGTCGGTGGGCTGATGTTCATCGAGAGCCTCGCGGCGCTGCGGCGTGCCAAGAAATCGGGCGGCGCGCCAACGCGGCGGCGTTATCGGAACTGGGTGCACACGATGCCCCTGAAAATGCGGTTCCGCGTCTCGGGCCTTTATATCTCGATCATTCCGCCGGTTCTGGTGGGCTTCGCGGTGGGGCTACTCTCATCCATCATGGGCGTGGGGGGCGGCTTCATCATGGTGCCTGCGATGATCTATATCCTCCACATGCCGACGAAGGTGGTGGTGGGCACATCGCTTTTCCAGATCCTCTTCGTGGCGGCCTTCACCGCGATCCTCCATGCGACGACCAATTACACCGTGGATATCGTGCTGGCGCTCCTTCTGCTGATCGGCGGCGTGATCGGTGCGCAATTCGGGGCGCAACTGGCGGTGCGGCTGCGGGCGGAGCAGCTGCGCATTCTCTTGGCGGGCATGGTGCTCTTGGTGTGCTTCAAGCTGGCGTTCGACCTCGTGTTGACGCCGTCGGAGCTTTATTCCGTTTCTGCGGTGGGAGGGCATTGATGCGCGCCCTTCTGATCGCTCTCCTG
>JALRFL010000156.1 GCA_023259875.1 Alphaproteobacteria bacterium | reverse complement strand
GCGGCGACACCATAGGCACTATCGATACCCCAAGGCCAGCGTTAACCAAAGCAATAATGCCTTCAAGCGTATCAATTTCCATTTTGGAATGAATATCTAGATCATGTTTTGCAAACCAATCTTCGACTTGAATGGCGATACGCGCGGTGCGGTTATAGCGCACATAGGCATTATGATTGAGAATCTCAATCGGATTATTACCAACAGCATTAGGGCTTGCAATCAAGGCCAATTCCTCGCTTCGCAAATCATAATAGTCAATATCAGTAATGGGTTTAACCGGTTTGCTGACAATCGCCGCGTCAACTGTGCCGGCCTGAATTTCAGTTTCCAGATCGTAACTTTCACCCAATCTAACCACAAGGTCTAGGTCTGGCATTTGTTGGCGGTATTGTTTCAGAGCTATTGGCAAAAAAGAGCTAAGAACCGAATGCACCGTGCCAATGGTCAGATGCTTTATGCCAATTTGCGTCGAACCATGAGGCTCAATATCATGCCAGCAATCCAAAACGGCGTTAACCTTTTCCAGATAAATCAGCCCATCCCTTGTCAGGCGCGGCGGCTTCTTGCTGCGATCAAACAGCTTTAGCTGGGCAAATTGCTCCAACCGTTTCATTTGCAAACTAATCGCTGATAACGACATCCCCATATGTTGGGCCGTGGCTTGAAAACTGCCCAGTTCTGCGATTTGGCGGAAAATATCTAACGATTTTATATCAGTCATGTCATGCTCTTCTATTCAGAATTCTAAAGGGATATGCTTCATTCACATCAATTCGTCTTTGCGGTCGTCTGTCTCACCATAACGGCTTAAGGCTGGCGCTTTAAGGCCATCATAAAGCGCATTAATATTCTTAGCGACGGCATCATTATGGGTTGCAAAAAGGGAGTTTCCCTCAAGGTCACTATCAACAATGAACGGCCCAAAAGCCTTCACATCAAACATCCACATCGCTTGGGCGATACCCAGATCATCAATCCAGAACACATCTTTAACGCCCTTAACGCCACGCCCAAGAAGCGCGCCTGTGCCATACCCCACCGTGGTCAAATAAACCGCCTGCCGCGGCGCTAAGATGGTGGTGTAATCCTCTTTCGGCATTCCGCCCTTACCAATAACAACCTTTGTGCCCGTTAAATCTAGCCAACGAGCCATCCATTTTGAAAACCGAAATGACGCGGTGGCAGTCACGCCGCCGATGGCATATTGCCCATCTTCCCGAACCGAAGCCGCAGGTGAGCAGTGAAAATTGACATTGCTAATCTCAGCCAGATTAGATACTGGCAAGCCCTCGCCCTTGCTAAGCACCCGATCATAGACGCCTTCTCGCGCGGTATAAACCACCCCTTCCAGAAAGACGATATCCCCCGGTTTTAACTTAGCAATATCCTCATGCTGAATAGGTATGCTGAGATGATGGGTAGTAAGGTGATTTGTGTTGTTCATCAGACGCCCTCCCGTCGCATATAGGGGGTAAACCACTCTGGGTTTGTGCGATAAGTGATCGTGCCATCCGCGTGCACTCTTGCGGTTGCACGGCGTGAAGATAGGCAAAAGGTGTGAACGCTAACCGGCATACCGCCTGTGTGCGTGTATCCTACCTCAATATGGCAATCCACCACCAT
>JALRFL010000152.1 GCA_023259875.1 Alphaproteobacteria bacterium | reverse complement strand
GAGCTGATGATCATGATAGGGGGCGACAATGCAGATTTTCAGCGCGCGTCCCCCTACCTTAAGGCGATGGGTAATCCGGTTCATATTGGCCCTGCCGGGGCAGGTTATGCAATGAAAGCGTTAAATAATTATGTTTCAGCCGCTGGTCTGGTCAGCAGCTTTCAAGCGCTTGCGACGGCGAAACAATTTGGCATTGCCCCAAGTGAGTTTCTAAAAGTGATCAATTCCTCAACTGGCCGCAACAACACAACAGAGGTAAAAATTGATAAGTTTGTCTTAACCGAAGCGTATAATTCGGGTTTTGCCCTTCAACTGATGACAAAAGATGTGTCTATCGCCAGCGATATCATCACCCAGAATGGCTATTCTTTACCTCTGACTGATGATTTGGTTACATACTTAAAGGAAGCGTTGCACCACTTGGGGGAGAGCCCAGATCATACCGAGATTTATCGTCATCTCGAATGGCTTTCTGATCATAACAAAGGCCATTAATTGTTGCTGTGAAGGCATGATAAGATACCCTATATGCAATCTCGCCAAGATTACGGCTCATGTGTTTCTGTGATTTTCAACTCAAAATTGCTAATAATTCTGGCAATGAGCGACCAACTTTATTAAGCACCAACATGGTTAGGACAAATGAAATGAATATTCTTGTTCTTGGGGCGACCGGAAATACAGGTCGGAAGTTTGTCGATATGGCTCTAGGGCGCGGCCATAGGGTAAGAGCGATCATGCGTTCGTCAGGCAATTTAGAAGACCAAACAGGACTTGAGATCATTAAGGGTGATGTTTTGGATGCCTCGGTATTGAAGCAAGCTGCCCACGGTATGGATGCCATTGTATCTTGCCTAGGAATACGAAAAAAAGACCCCTCTGATCCATGGTCATCTTTGCTTTCCCCAGAGGATTTTACAGAAAGAAGTGCGCGTGTGATTGTTGAAGCCATGAAGGCTAATGGAATGAAAAGAGCCGTTGTTATTAGCTCTGCAGGGGTAGGTAACAGCTGGGAGGCGGTCGACAAGGACATGCGTGAAGTCATCCAAAACAGTAGCGTTGGAAAGATTTTTCATGATCTTGGCAACATGGAAAAGGTTTTGGAAGCGAGCGGATTGGATACATTAGCCGTGCGCCCAGTAGCTTTGGTCAATGATGATGTAAGCGGAAATGCCCAGATTGTTAATAGATTCGAAAAGACCTCAAAGATTTCTACGGGGGATGTGGCACAATGGATGCTCAACGCGGTGGAAAATCCAAATCTTTTCCAACAGAGAACGGAAATGATAGGGGCTATGATTTCATCCTAGGATAAATGCATAGCTCGATTTTTCTAGGTGTCATCAATGTATTGCGAGATCAGGTGAAACACCTGACCCAATCTAAGTCCACCCCCTAGCGACATTCAATCCCTATCAGCAATATCACTTAATAACCCCTGAGACCCAAGAGCCAAACTGTTCGATCCTGCGCCTTTTGCTTTTCAAATTGCTTAGTACACGGCCTCATATAATTGGCATCGTGCCGCTGTATCCAAATCAGCCAGATGGGCAATTTCACTGTCCTTATGTGCTTTATAAACGCTGGCAAATGTATCTGGAAACCAGCCTCTCACCGTGTCGTTTTCAATAAAGCGATTTAGAGCCTCATCCAAGCTTTCGGGCAAGCGAACAAAGCCTCGATCTGACAATTCGCTGGCGGATAAAAGCGACAGGTCTTCTTCGGTGGGTGTTGGGGCTGGCTGCTGGTGCACAATGGCGTGCCAGCGAGCAAGGCGTTCCGGGTTCACGCCATAATCCCGGTCGAAAAAGGTGAAGTGAAAGGCGTCGGCGAGGGGCGAACCGGCCAGCGGGGCCAAAGCCTCC
>JALRFL010000251.1 GCA_023259875.1 Alphaproteobacteria bacterium | reverse complement strand
CATCACCCCTGCCGCGCCACAAATGGCCGCGTTTAGGGAAAAGGTAAAAGCATAAACATTATCGGTATTGATCCCAAGCACCCGTGCCGCTCTTTCGTCTTGTGCGGTGGCACGAATAGCCTGACCCATGCGTGATTTTTTCATAAAGATCACCACGGCGATTGCTAATACTGCAACCATAACCAAAGATAATATCTTGACCATAGGCAAAGTCACCGAATTATCAAACAGCTGAAAATTAGGCAGTTTGCTGTCAATCGTTTGCACTTCTGGGCCAAAAATCAGATTCAACACCTGTTGCAACAACAGGGATAGACCAAAGGTAGCAAGAAGCGAAGTGAACATATCTTGTTGGATCACACGCCTGATGATCAAAATATAGATCATCCAGCCAAACATCCCCATGAGCACCATGACAATGGGTAATGCCACCACGGGATGAACACCAGCATTAAACAAGGCAAATGCCATGTAGCCGCCGAGAATCACAAAGTCACCCTGCGCCAGATTCTTAACATTCATCACCCCCCATACAAGCGCCAGACCATAGGCGCTAAGCGAGATGACAGCACCAATAAAGATGCCATCCAGGATCAATTGAACATTCGTAATCGGTGCAAGATCGTAAAGGATTTGGAGATTAAAAAGCATCCTGCCGCCTTTTTGTAGTTGTTCAGAAAAAGAAAGATAAAACAATAAACAGGGGCATGTGAATGCCCCTGTTTATCGAAATTGAGGTTTTAGTAATCAGCCTTGCGTGGCCATACCATATCATCAGGTGTGATGATGGCGTCATACCCACTTGAGGCATTAATCTGACGCATAAACATAGGCTTAGCGATGTTGTTACCCTGATCTGAGAAGCGAATATTGCCATAGAAGGTTTCCATGTCTGTGGCAGCAATCGCATCACGCACAGTTGAGGTATCAAAGCTGTTTGCGGCTTCAAATGCTTCTTTCCAAACGATCACAGCGGCAGAAGCCTGAGCCGTCTGGTATGGAACGGAAGTGTAGCTTGGATAGGCTTTTTTGAAGTCTGCATTCCATTCTGCGGCAGTACCGAAATACTTATCTTTCTTGGGGGAAGTCTCAACCCACTGCGTTGGGCAAAGGAACCCATTAGCGGCGGCAGGGAACTTTTCCTGTACCTTTGCGGCCTCACAATGTGTCATGGCAACAATCGGAACTTGCAGACGCATTTCGTCGATTTGACGCGCCGCCGTGGCCGCACCCTTGGAGTGACCTGAAACAATCAGCATATCTGGCTTAATCGCCTTAACCTTTGTCAAGGTAGCGGACATATCAGAAAGGTCAGCAGGAAGTTTATCGTCAATGACGATCTTCATGTTGTATTTCTTTGCCGCATCCAACACGCCTTCACGAACATCCAGTGAAAACGGATCGTTTTCAAATGCCATGGCGATAGTCACGCTTGATGGGTCTTTCCCAGCGGCTTGAGCCTTAGCCGCCGCCAGTTCAACCGCAGGTGCAAGATACTGTTCTGATGTGGAAAGCACAGCAAACAGGTACTTATAGCCTTGCGTGAAGAGTGAGCGTGAAGCGCCCTCTGCCTCAACCATAGGAACACCAAATTTTTCTGATACAGGTGCCACCGCTTTGGTCAGACCAGAACCATATGGCCCAAGCATATACTGAACGCCATCCTGCTGGATCAGACGCTCAACCAACTGTGCCGCACGAGCAGGGGTTGATTCGTCGTCATAATACTGAATAGCCAGTTTATAAGACTTACCATTAACGGTTACGCCGCCCATTTCGTTAATGCGATCAACAGCAAAATCATAACCACGTTGGGTATGAAGCCCATTAGTTGAATATTTACCTGTCAGGGAAATAGCAGAACCGAGAGTAATGGTATCCCCTTCTACTTTTGCGAGCGCATTGCCGGAAATAGCAACACTTGCAGATATAGCGGCAACCGCTGATATTGCCTTAAATGAAAACGATTTCATACGAACCTCCAGAAGATCGGTTTTTTTTCATTATCAATTGTATTTAGATAGTATGAGTTTCTGACAGCAAAAGTCCACCCTTGATCTCTAAGAAATACAAGAATATTCAAGATATGGCACAATTTTATTTAATATCCGGCGGCAAAACCATCTTTGCGTGGGTCTGACCCTGCCATCAAAACCCCTGTTTCAAGATCACGGAAAATGGCTTGTCCACCACCTATAGGGCTGTCATTCCAGACAATGTTATGCCCACGCGAGGCTAAATTATCAGCAACCGCTTTGCTGATGCCTTTTTCCAATTGCAATTCGCCATCAATGGCGAAACTGCGCGGCGCGTCAAGCGCCTGTTGCGGTGTCATGCCAAAATCAAGGTGATTGATCAGAAATGCGGTCTGCCCGACGGCCTGATATTGTCCGCCCATGACCCCAAACGGGCCAATCAGTTTATCACCATGGGTTAACATCCCCGGAATAATCGTATGAAATGGCCGTTTGTTTGGTTTAATCACATTTGGATGCGCGTCATCTAGCCGGAAAGCCCGTCCACGCGATTGAAGAATAATGCCAAATTCTGGTGAGGCGATCCCAGAACCAAAGCCATCAAAAATAGAATAGATAAAAGATACCGCCATGCCATCTTGATCCACCACCGATAAATAAACCGTATCAGGATGCGTTGGAAAATCGCTTGGCGCAAACGCAGACGCCGATGCCATATTGATCTTATCTGCGGCCTTATCAATGACAGCATCTGACAACAGCCAATCTACCGAAACCCTTGCGTGGTCTGGATCAGCAAGAAAAGTATCACGCAGACCATAGGCCTGTTTGCTGATTTCAGCCAACAGGTGAATAAAATCCGCTTCTGCCATGTTAGCCGGATCAAACCGTTCAAATAACCTTGCCATAATGAGGGTAGTAATGCCCTGCCCGTTTGGTGGGCATTCCCAAATGGTTCTTTGGCGATAATCGGTATGAATTGGCGTTACAAACTCAGCCTGAATATTTGCAAAATCCTCAATCCGGTGATAACCGCCAAGATCATTTAATTTGCTGATGATATCTTTCGCCACAGGCCCATTATAAAAGCCATCACGGCCATGAGCCGCGATAAGTTCAAATGCCTCTGCTAATGAGGGGATGGCAAAGTTCTGCCCTTGTTGATAGGGTTTTCCTGCATTCAAATAATAACGCTGGCCATCTTTATCATTAAGATTCTCGGCGTCTTCGCTCCAATCAAGCGCCACCCTTTCATGCACAGGGATACCAGATTTAGCATAGCCAATAGCAGGTTCAAGCAAGCTTTCCCAGCGCGCTTGCCCCCATTTCTGATGCATCAGATACCATGCGTCAATCGCCCCGGGTATTGTTACGGCGTGGGGGCTATGACGCGGTATGACCCCATCTGGATACATCCTACGCAAAGCATCAGGATCAAGTTGTGATGGGGCGCGGCCAGAGCCATTAATCGCGTGAATGTTTGTATCCCCTTTGGGGGCAACCAAAGCAAAGCAATCACCACCGATTGAGGTCATATGCGGCTCTGCTAAGGCAAGAATCGCCGCCGCCGCGATAGCCGCATCAACCGCATTGCCACCATCATAAAGACATTTCAGGCCAACGCTGGTGGCTAGCGGATGAGAGGTAGTCATCATGGCCTGTTGCGCCATAACCGTTGAACGCCCGGGGCTAAAAAAATCACGCATCATAACACACTCTTTTCATCACAAATTTCCATTCAGCGAGATCGCAAAATCAGGAAGGGTCCTTTACCTTACGCAGATAGGGTTTAACCGTTTCCCAGCCATCAGGAAACAACTTTTCTGCTTCATCATTTGAAACCGCAGGAACAATGATAACATCATCCCCTTTTTTCCAATCCGCGGGTGTTGCCACTTTGTGTTTTCCTGTCATTTGAATCGAATCAATAACCCTTAACAATTCGGCAAAATTTCGACCAGTTGCCATGGGATAGGTCAAAGACAGTTTAATTTTCTTATCTGGCCCAATGATGAAAACAGAGCGCACCGTTTGGTTATCAACGGCGGTACGGCCACTAAAACTGTCACCCTCGCTTGCTGGTAACATATGATAGGCTTTCGCAACGGCCAATTCCGTATCGGCGATGATCGGATATTCTGGCCGCATCCCAGAAACATCAGCGATATCATCAAGCCAAGCGTTGTGATCGCTAATCGGATCAACCGAAAGGCCGATCACCTTAACATTTCTTTTTTCAAAATCTGGCTGAAGCTTTGCCAAAGCCCCAAGTTCTGTTGTGCAGACAGGGGTAAAATCCTTTGGATGAGAAAACAGCACCCCCCAACTATCACCAAGCCAGTCATGAAAACTGACCGTACCTTGGGTGGTTTCCGCAGTAAAATTAGGGGCGGTATCATTAATGCGCAATGACATCTTGTCTCTCCTTGAGCTAGAGGTTTTCAAAGTGTTGATTCCGGCAAATCAAAACTTAAAACCGGCCTACTGAGAGATGGTGCGGCTGGAGGGACTTGAACCCCCACGGCTCTCGCCACCAGAACCTAAATCTGGCGTGTCTACCAATTTCACAGGTTTATCTGTGACCTGCTTTATTTCTTGGTGCAACGCTGCCGCCAAACGGGCCGATGCACTGCCA
>JALRFL010000208.1 GCA_023259875.1 Alphaproteobacteria bacterium | reverse complement strand
GGCCATTTTACTGCTGTAAAAGGCATTTCATTTGATGTTTATAAAGGAGAAATTTTTGGTTTTTTAGGAGCCAATGGAGTCAAAGTTATAAACGGTTGGAACCATCCAAAGTGATGACTGTCCTGCGTCTGCCCAAATCTGGCCGGAAATCTGTGCCCGGGCTTCCATCCGTGGATCAGTTTTTGTGAAGGTATCACGAATACTGTTCCAGTTAGACAGCTTTGAGGTTGGAATTGGCTTGATGGTGTTTGTCATTGTCATTGCTGGCAGACGTTCACCAATAGTTTCCCAACAGTCATAGGCCTTTGATCCTGAAAGCAGTTCTGTTTGCGTATTTGGATAAATGTCTCCTTTGCCACTAACAGATCCTACACCCGACTTTGCCTTAAAATCGTTTAGAATACGCTCTTGAACTGTCACGGAAAGACCAACTGTTCTTAATTGCTGTTCAGCCAGATGGCCGCCAGCGAACAGCTGAGATGGTGTTGAGAGCATTGTGCCCCCAATCGCCATTCCTGTCCCTGCCAGAAACTTACGACGATTTGTATGTATGGTCATAATATTCCTCCTTCTAGAAGATTGGTTGTTAGTAACGGCCGACTGCAAGCCCACCGTCCACGCTTATCACTTGCCCTGTCAAATATCTGGCTTGTTCTGATGCTAAAAACACAATTACATCAGCGATATCATCTGGTTCCCCGATACGACCCATCGGGATGAAAGACCCTGCTTTATCTGCACCTTCTTTCCCAAGTGAATGCTCCTCCGACAAAAGCTGGGCGGTACGGATATAGCCTGGAGCCACCCCGTTCACCTTAATCCCATGCCGTGCCAGTTCCGAGGCTAAGCCCCGAACCAAACCAACAACACCTGCTTTTGCCGATGAATAATGTACATGCTCATCCCATCCATACATGACACCCATGCAGGATGAGAGGCAGATAATTGATCCGGCCTTTGCCGCTTTCATAGCGTTAAGTGCCGGACGAATAACTCGGAACATCCCTTTGAGATCAACATCAAAAGTGAAGTCCCATTTCTCGTCAGTCATCTGGTCTAGAGGCACCTTATGGGCAATACCTGCGTTGCACACAATGGTATCAATCGCGCCATGCGCCTTTTCGACCTCTGCCACCACCTGATTGGCATTTTCGGTAGAGGTGACATCCAAATGATGAAACTCGGCGGTGCCGCCGGCTGAAGTGATGGCATCAACCACGACATTTCCTTCGTCTTTAAGAATATCGGTAACAATGACACGATAACCAGCTTTACCAAAGGCCAGCGCCGCCGCCTTGCCGATCCCAATTCCTGCCCCTGTTATAATTACCGTCTTCATCCTATCCTCCCTACAACATCACATCGCCTGAATTAGGCCCTAGGGTTTGACCAACATAAATGCGGGCATCATCAGACGCCAGAAAAGCAACTGTGGCGGCCACATCCGAAGGCTCACCAAACGCACCAAGAGGCAATTGCGCCGCCTTGGCATCACGCCATTCTTTTGATAATCCCAACACCAATTCGGTATTGATTGGCCCCGGGGCGACCGCGTTAACCCGAATACCGGATTGTCCCACTTCGCGCGCTAAGGATTTGGTCAACCCAATAATCGCGGCCTTGGCAGAGGCGTAATGCACCAAATCTGCCGCCCCGATCTGGCCTAATTGTGAGGCGGTGTTAATAATCACGCCGCCGCCGCGTTTTTGCATAATCGGAAGCGCAAAATGACAGCCTAGGAAGCATCCCCTTAAATGCACAGCGATCATGCGATCCCAGTCATCACAAGTCAGATCAACAAATGCCTTTTGTTGCAGAATGCCTGCATTATTGACCACCAGTGAAATATCACCAAAGGTGGCTAACGCCGTATCAAAAAGCGATTTCATATCGGCCTCAGAAGACACATCGCCAGCCATGACTGCTAGATTTTCTGATTTAATGCCAGCGTTAACCAGTTGAGATTTGACCTTCTCTAGCCTATCGGCATCAATATCATTCATCATCACTTTTGCGCCATCATGCGCCAACCGTTCAGCAATAGCCGCGCCAATGCCAGCCCCTGCTCCGGTTACAATAGCAATATGATGCGCAAGATTGGTCATGAAATATCCTCTTGCAATCCTGATGCACGCGCTCTTTGTCTGCGTGTTGAAACTGAAAGTAGTATTGCATAAATGACCAGCAACGAGAATGAGAACAAGGTCGTCAACACCCCAAAGGCAAAGAGGTTCGGATGGATTTCAACCGCAAAGGTTCCATAAATCGCCAACGGCATCGTGACATCAGAGCCGCCTGTGAACAATGTTCTCGGAAACTCATCATAGCTGAGCGTAAAAGCAAACAGCATAGCTGACAATACGCCCGGAAAAATAATCGGGAAAGTTACTTTGCGAAAGGTTCGCGCCGGGCTTACCCCTAAGCTAAGAGACGCCTCTTCAACCGAAGCATCAAAGCGGTTGAAAATTGCCAGCATGACAAGAAAGGCAAAAGGATAGGTATAGACCACATGCAAAACAAAGGCTGTTGACCACCAGTTTCGGTCAATCCCGAACTGATTTGCCAATAACGCCATCCCAAGACCCAAAAGCACCCCGGGCACAATCATCCCTAGAATGACCGAATAAAACACCAAGCCTGAACCACGGAAACGCCGGCGGAACGCCTGCGCTGTCAGAACCCCCATGACTGTTGAGACAACCATGGTAGCAAAGGCCAGCGTTAAAGACCGGATTAAGGCTTCACCAATTGGCAATGGAGCGACCCGTGATGGTGGGGCATAACCCATTACATGCTGATACCAATAGGTTGACCATTCTATAATTGGAAATTGTGGGCCGCCTTCTGGGCCTTGCTGAAAACTGAGAATGCCCATGACAATAAAAGGGCCATAGAGAAACAGCACAAACAGCGCTGTGAATATGCCCAGAAACCATTTTAATGATACCACTTTATCCATAACAGCGCCCTATCAAATCTGGTTTCTTAAATTTACGATGCGAAGCATCACCGCAACAAAAGCCGCCATGACGATAGTCAAGACAACACCAGCAACCGCGGCAAAAGCCCATTTCAGCGATCCCACCTGGGTGATAATAATATTGCCTAGCAAATTGACCTTTCGGCCTGAAAGTGCGGACGCGGTCGCAAACTCACCCAGCACCATGACGGTGACAAAAATAGAACCAACAATGACGCCGGGCAAACTCAACGGCAGAATGATCCGGCGGAAAATTGTTGACGCCGAAGCCCCCAGATCACGCGCGGATTCAATCAGACTTTCATCAATACGGCCAATCATAAAGGCGATTGGGCCAACCATGAACACCACATAAATCTGCACCATGCCAATGATCACCGACAATTCGGTAAAAAGCAGAACTTCAATCGGGGCATCAATTATCCCTATTTTTTGCAGAATAATATTTATCGCCCCCTCTTTACCTAGCATGGGTCGCCACGCAAGCACCCGAATAAGAAACGAGGTCCAAAAGGGGATCACGCAAGTCACAAGCAAAGCGGTCTGAAGGGTTTTATTTTTAATAAACTGACCAATATATAAGGCCACCGGATATCCGATTAGCAAGGTCACAATCAAGACAGTAAGCCAGATTTTAATAGTCCTTAACAACGCCCCAAAATAGGTGTCAGAGCTAAAGAAATTAACCCATGATTGGGTAGTAAGATCAGGTTTGATGCTAAATGTCGTCTGTGTCCAGAAGCTAACATAAACCATCATGATAAGTGGCGCGACCAGAAACAACAGGATCCAAATCATCCCTGGTGCTAGTAACAACCATGTTCCTTTATTCGATCTCACTATCAGCCTCTTTCTTTCTTCAGCAATCAGCTTATTAACTGTTTGTTCTCATCGTATAACAGCATATCCGAAGCATCCCAGCTTAACCGATAGGTGCTATTCGCATTGAGGAGCTTTGGCTCGCTCAAGCTCATGTGATCTTCGACTTCGCAAATGCGGTTATCGTTTGTCTTAAAGAAATAAATCACTTTGTTGCCAAGAAACTCACTGGTCAGAAATGTGGCCTCTAAGCCGCTGGCCTTTGCTGAAGAATTGGCAACGCTAATCTTATCCATGCGCACGGCACAATGGCTGGCGCGACTAATTTTGGTAGCAGGCACTTTGCCCTTGATGCCAGCCTTAAGATAATCTGCCATCATATCACCAGAGAAAATATTAAAGCTGTGCATGCTTTTTGCGGTGATGAGATCTTGCGGCATGGTGTAGAGGGTTTGTGGCTCACCCTGTTGGACGATACGGCCCTCTGACATAACGAGCATTTTTTGCCCCATGGCTAGGGCCTCAAACTCATTTCCTGTGACATGGATAAACGATATGCCCAACTCTTTCCTGATATTCTGAAGTTCAATGGTCATGCGTTCACGCAAATTGGCATCAAGCGCGCCAAGGGGCTCATCCAAGAGGCAAATTTCGGGACTGGTAACAAGAGTCCGCGCCAGAGACACCCTCTGTTTCTGACCACCTGAAATCTGCCCTGTCATTTTTTGTTCTTGGCCAGTCAGCCCGACCAGTTCAATCATCTCAGACACTTTGCGCGTGATCAGGCTTTCATCTGTCATCCGATCATTGTTGCGATGCCGCAAGCCAAAGGCGATATTGTCAAACACATTGAGATGCGGAAATAGAGCGTATTTTTGTTGCACAAAGCCAATCCGGCGTTCGTGACAAGGACGGTTCGTAATATCTTCGCCGCGCAGAAAAATCTGCCCTGCATCAGGATTTAGCAAGCCAGCCATAATCCGCAACATCACAGACTTACCGCTACCCGACGATCCGAGCAGGGTGATATACTCATTCTCGCTTACCTCAAATGAGATATCGCTTAATGCCGGCACTCCAGCAAATCCCTTGAATATTGACCTTACTTCAAGCACAGGATTATCCGCCCCAGTTGAATTTTTTGTTAAAATTAAGGTATTACCTTTTTGTTATAACCTATGCTTTCACAATGGACACAAAAGTCAAAGCAATTTTTTAGATTCCTTTAATTTTTTCTTAAATTAACTTTGGCCGCGATAATCAGATAAAGAAATATTCTATTAACGACATTATTTGTTTTAAATTTGTGGTGTATAACCTGGTGGATAATTCCAATACTTCCTGATATGATAATTAAATGAATTTTGTACACAAAAATACAACGCCTCAACCCCGATACCGGCAAATCTATGAAGAAATTGCCACCACACTTGAGGCGAATCGTCCCCTTGATGGGGCGCTTGTCAATCTGGGCACTCTGGCCAAGATTTTCAAAACCAGCCGAACCCCTGTTTATCAGGCGTTACAGATGCTAGAAGCGGATCAACGCGTCAGCAGGGTTGGCCGCAAAGCCGAGTTCATTTTTCATCGCCAAAGTGGACAAAAATTGCAAACTCCGGCTATGCCAGTGCGCTATACCGAGGCGGATTTACGCTCCTTTTTCAAAAATGTTCTGGATACGGAAAAACAGCGATCTGTTGATTTGCATCATGATATAGAACAACAAATCGCCAATCTTTTGCCTTTTGGTGAGTTTTGGGTAAATGAACAAAAAGCGGCAGACCATTATCATGTCAGCCGTACCATCATTCGTCAGGCGCTATCAAAATTTGCTGAACGGGGTTTGATTGGCAAGGATTATCGCTCACACTGGACGGTTGGGCCTTTGACTTCAAAAAGGCTGAATGATTTGTTCATCATTCGCTCAAAACTTGAACCTTTAGCCCTGAGAGAAGCGGCAGAACATATTAGCAGCAAATCTATTCACCAATGGCTAGAGCGATGCCACAACGCCAGAGACAACGCCAGAGATATTAGCCAAGAAACTATCAAACAGCTTGAAGACGATCTTCATGTGCATCTGCTGGAATATTCAAACAACACGCCCTTGTTACGCTTTATTCATCAGTCTCAACTGGCGCTTGTGGTCAATGATGTGTTTGCCAAGCCACGCAACACCCGACCCTTTTCTGCCGCGATGACTGAACATATTATGATTTACGAATATCTTTTACGCGGTGCCGTCGAACCTGCCGCCTTGGCACTTGAAACCCATATTCAACTTTCGGCAAAACGCACCACCCAGCGGCTGAAAGCTCTGTCGATTTTCCCTATGCCACCCTTGCCATCTTGGCTGACGCGGCACGCCTGACCTCCCTTTTGGCCCTTATTTCTATAAAGCCCATGGTAAGTTTTGCCATTTCCTGACAAGATAATTATGTTCAGGCATGATCGTATTCCAAGCTACGGTTTTAGCCATACGGTTTTCTTGACTTCCGCCTGCACGAAT
>JALRFL010000167.1 GCA_023259875.1 Alphaproteobacteria bacterium | reverse complement strand
GCGGCGATATCGCCAAAGATCACTTGACCAGATAACCAAAGATAACATGACCGAACATAACATGACCCAAGACAACATCCCCGAAGACAACAAAACCCCTAGCTTTGCGCCGCGATCTATTGCGGCTGACCGCCACATTGCCCGATCATCTGGGCGGGGGTTGCGCTATGCCTTATTGGGGGCAGGGATGCTGGCCTTGGTAGGGGTCATCACCCTGTTGATACAGAATCAAGAGGACGCCATCAGCTTTAAGATCACGCCGCAAGAACCCTCAACCGTCAGCAAGGACAAAACCCTGACCCTTGAGGGGGTGATCTATAAAGGGCAGACCAGTGAGGGTGAGGATTTTGTGCTGTTTGCAGACCGCACCGCCGAAAGCCCTGATGAAGACGGCAAGATCACTATGATCGCGCCGCGTGCCAAGATCGATCAGCCCAATGACCAATCCTTTACCATTCGGTCAAACGAAGGGGTATATTATCAACAGGTCGAACATATCCATCTGAGTGGGCGTGTGGTGATTGTCCAACCGGAAACGGGCTATACGCTCTACACCGAGGCGGCAAGTGCCAAATTGAAAGAAGACCTTATCGAAAGCCAGAGCACGGTTCGGGGATTCGGCCCTAGCAGCACCATCACCGCCGATGGAATGCGGATCACCAATAATGGGCGTGATGTCGTGTTTATTGGCAAAAGCGCATTGGAACTGGAAGACATTAAATGAGTGAGAATATCGTTAGGTTAAGAGGAAATGCCATGAAAACGACACCACTGCCATATCGCCGCCAGAGCAGACACACCGGCTGGATTGCCGCAAGCCTGATGACCCTGATGATGACTAGCATGTGGGGCGGCATTTGGCCGGGGATGACCACTGCCGCTTTAGCGCAAACTGGGGCACAAACTGGGGCGCAAACGCTTCGGGTAGAAGCCGATCAGCAACTGGAATGGCGGCGTGATGATCAGCAATATATCGCGCGCGGCAATGCGGTTTTAACCACCCCAGAGATGACCTTAAAAGCCGACACCATTACCGCTGATTATACCAATAGCCCAGAGTCCACCAACTCTGATGCCCAAAACAGCAAAAACCGCATCACCAGTATCATCGCAACTGGCGAGGCCGATATCACCTATCTTGATGCCCAAGGCCTTGAAACCCACGGACAGGCCAAGACCATCCATTATGATCGGCAAGCCGATATCCTCACCCTGTCTGGTCTTCCTGCGGCAGGGGTGATCCGCGTGACTCGTGAGGGTAATATCACCGAAGCTAGAGATAGCATCACCTATCACCGTGCTACTGGCATCATCACCAATATTGGCAACACCGCCACCAAGTTCACCGATGGGCGACAGATTTTTGGGGATAAGGCAGTAACCACTACCAACCCTGATGATGGCAAAATTGTTCAGATCACCATCACGGGCAATGCCCGAATTCTTCACCCTGACGCCAATGGCAATATCCAAGAGGCCACAGGGGATCATGCGGTTTATGATGCCGCCTCTGACACCGTGACGGTAACAGGACATGTGATTCTGACCGAGGCGGAAAACATCCTCAAAGGCAGTAAAGCGGTCATGAAAATTGGCGAGGGAACAAGTGTGCTGTCATCGGATGGCGACAATAATCGGGTCAGTGGACAATTTGTTCTGGAATAGCCAAGCGCCTTTTGTTAGCGATATCCGCCAAAAGGGTTAGGCCTTATTCTATTTTTGCCATAATTTTCATTGGCATAGACGTAGGTTTTGCCCTATATTGCTTGGCAAAGAACATACCGCACCGGAAAATACGATATGACCTCAACACGTTTTCAAGCCTCTCCGCTCAAGGTTGCGCATGATCATCAGTGGTCGGAGACTGGCCTTGTAGCGGATCATATCGGCAAATCCTATCACAAAAAGCGCGTGGTGCGGAGCGTCTCTCTCAAGCTGAAACGAGGGGAAGCGGTTGGTCTGCTTGGCCCGAATGGGGCGGGGAAGACCACCTGTTTTTATATGATGTCAGGTCTGATCAAGGTAGATGAAGGCCGCATTTCCCTTGATGGGATTGATATCACGGCCTTGCCTATGTATCGCCGGTCGCAACTGGGCATTGGCTATCTGCCGCAGGAATCCAGCATCTTTCACGGCTTGAGCGTTG
>JALRFL010000141.1 GCA_023259875.1 Alphaproteobacteria bacterium | reverse complement strand
GTCAATCTGACAAAGTTAGATTGAACCGCACCTGTCACGAGAATAGTATCTGCGCCTTGAGCCATCGCGGCGCCAAAATAATATTCTAACTGCCGTGATTTATTTCCGCCAAAACTCGGGCCGGCCTCATCGTCGCGTTTAACCCATAGATCAATGCCCATGTGCTCTGATAACTTATTTAACCTTTTTGTTCTGGTTGGGCCATCAAGGATTTTCTGTCTGGCAAGATTAGCGATGATGTCTTCGATAGATAATTTTTTCATTTTGAATTCTTTTAATCAGAATATTTGCCTGTCAAATCATTATGAATTGCTAATGTTTTTATCCCAATGGCATTGCCGCCATTGCCCCAAGAACTTTAGCCGGAATAACAAATATTGAAAGATGTTTTTGAAGGCAGGAGATTCATGGGTGAGGGTTTCTATCCTCACGATTTAGCCTCTTTTATTCTCTTTCGGTGATAGGCGTATAAACCAGAGGCGACAATGATCACCACCCCAATTAGAGTATTAGGGGCAGGGATATCGCTAAAGATGACATAGCCCAGAAGGATGGCCCAAATCATGCCTGTGTATCGGAATTGTGATACCAAACTGATCTCGCCTATGCGCATGGCCATTATGCTAAAGAGGTAGCCAAAGAAAATGGCAACACTGGCCGAAAACACCAGAATAACAGTGCCTGCATCAAGGGCCTTTAGGGAAACGAACGGCATGGCAATAGCCGACATGATGGTAACGCCCATCACCGTCACAAAGGTTACCAACACTGATGGAACCTCAAGGGGAAGCTTACGGGTTACCATCTCTCTCATCGTCACAAAGAGAACAGAAAGAACCGCGTAATATGAATAACTTGAGAACCCCTCTGTTCCCGGATTGATCACGATAATGACGCCAACTAAGCCAATAATGATGGCTGTCCATCTGCGGTATCCCACGCGTTCTTTTAAGAAAAGCGCGGCCGCCATCGTCACGGTAAGGGGCAGAATCTGAATAATGGCTGTTACATTGGGCAAAGGAAGGTGCTTGAGCGCATTGAGAAAGGACAATGTGGCCATCACCTCCGCAAACCCTCTCAGCATCATAAGGTTCCAGCTTTTGCGAGAATGATTGAGAATCTTGACCCTTTTGATTTTCATAGCGATGAAAAGCAAAGGCAGGCAGAACAAGGCTCTCAGAAAGATGATTTCTATCATAGGATAGGTGATGAACAGCGATTTCATAAAGGTGTCGTTAATGACAAAGCCGAACATACTAGCCATCATAAAGATGACGCCTTTAGTATTATGAGTCATGGTTACATCAATTTCTGTTCACTTAACACCTATTAACAGACTGACTCTTTTTCCAATATTTTGAAACCTGATTTTTTTATGAAGAAAACATTCCAGAACAGATGCGCTTAGATATTCTTGCAAGCGTGGCCAAACCTATTGAAATTTTCAACAAACTTGACGAGACTAAGACCACTTCATTTTGCAGACAAACTTATAGGATAGATGAATGGATGTATTAGATTTATTGAAGGGGCACCGTTCGATTAGAACATTCAAATCAGATGCCATTGATGAACAGCTTTTTGAAAACATCATCCTTGCGGGGCAAGCCTCTGCCAGTTCCAGTTTTATTCAAGCCTGCACGGTCATTCGCATCACAGACGCTAATAAACGCAAAGCTTTACGAGCATTAGCAGGTGATCAGGCCTATATCGAAGAAGCGCCGGAGTTCTTGGTCTTTTGCGCAGATTTAAATCGCTCTTTTCAATGCTGCCGTCGACATCTTTCCACCCCAGTAGAGGGACTGACGGAGCAATTCATCATCGCAACGGTAGATACCGCGATAGTGGCCCAAAGCACGGCAATTGCTGCTGAATCTCTTGGCTTAGGAATTTGCTATATCGGGGCGATAAGGAATGATCCCTTCAAGACTGCGGAATTGCTTGAGCTGCCAGACCATACCTATCCCGTCTTTGGTATGTGTTTGGGGTATCCAGATGAAGCACCCGAAGTGAAGCCAAGATTACCGCTCAATGTATTTTTAAAAACTGACGTCTATGGGGATAAAAATGAAGAAAGCGAAATATCTGCATATGACGAAGCCATGCTGAATTATTATAAAAATAGAACGAAAAACCAAAAACAGCAAAGCTGGTCTGAACAGATGGCTGGTATCCTATCAAAAGAAAACAGACCCTTTATGAAGAAATTTCTGACCAGCCGAGGATTTATAAAACGCTGATTCTTAGGGCAAAATCAATAAAAACCGCTATCCAACAGATAGCGGCTTTGGTAGGGGCTTATTGGTTGCGGGGGCACGCAGCCGCCGTTACTTGCACCTTAATTTTGTATGTATGTAGGGCCATCATCGTTGTGAAAGAAGGTATTTAATCCGCGACTTGCTTTCAAGTCCAAACCTTTAGAAAACAGATTTACATTCCACCTTCTCTTCGCAAAAACGTTGCGATTTCATTAACCCCAACGCCTTTTCGCATTGATCCAAAGACTGTAGGACGATCAGGCCTGTTTTCTTCAGTATCTTTTCGCATTTGGTCTAAATCAACACCGACATATTCCGCCAGTTCAATTTTATTGACCACCAGCATATCGGACTTGATCAGCGCGGGTCCCTTTTTACGGGGAATATCCGCCCCCATGCAGACATCAATGACATAAATGGTAAGATCGACCAATTCTGGGCTGAAGGTCGCGGCAAGATTATCCCCACCTGACTCCAATAGAATCAAATTCAAATCCGGAAAACTGTTTTTCAAATCATCAATGGCGGCGAGGTTAACTGAAGCATCTTCGCGAATAGCGGTATGAGGACAACCGCCTGTTTCAACGCCTCTGATACGATTTGAGGGCAACGCTTGGGCTCGCACCAAATAATCAGCGTCTTCTTGGGTGTAGATATCATTTGTGATCACCGCCATGGAAATATCATGCTTGAACGCATGGCATAGCGCTTCCGTCAGGCTGGTTTTGCCAGCGCCAACAGGCCCCCCTATACCGACCCGTAATGGCCCAAATTTGATCCGATTAGTCGTCATGATCGATAAATCCTTGGGGTAATATTTTCATGTTTCATGGCCATCAGATCCGAATGAAAAACCGCGCCACCAATATCATCCAGAGTGGCGCCTATTGAGGCAGTCGCAACGTCTTCAATCACCGGGTAAAGACGAAGCAAACAGTCTTGCCCAGATTGTTGACCAATAGGAATAGTCCGTATGCCGACGGATATCAGATTAGACGCGAAAGCCTGCAAATAATTTTGGATAGTAAGTTTGACATTAAGCCCTAATGTTTTTGACGCCATCCCAACCGCCACAGGATAAGCAAGACCTTCTGGCAAATTGCCATCATGACTTG
>JALRFL010000100.1 GCA_023259875.1 Alphaproteobacteria bacterium | reverse complement strand
AGGCATAATAAGCTTTGGTCGCGGCTAAACGGTATGAGGTTAAGGCAGATAATTTTTCTATTTTTGCGGTGACATTGGTAATCTGGATTAACTGATGCTGTAAAACCTCAGTCGGTTCGGTGTTACCGATATGCCCCATATCTTTACTAATCCGAGAAAGCGTGTTTTCGGTTTTCGTCAGTTCAGGTTTAATTTCATTGACGATAGGCAAGGAAATCATGGCAAAATGGCGATAGGTTTCAATTTCCAAGAGCCGCTGGATCAAGCGGCCGGTTCTTTGCTTACTTAGGCCTAGATTTTGAACCAGCACCCGTGTGAAAGCAAACTCACCTTTTTCATGCGGGTCTAATTTCATTGAACAATAGACCCTCGCCCCATGATCCGAGACTATGCTGCCGGCAAAATTGTCATGATGAAAATAGTTTTCCAAATCGGCTGGAACAAGGGCGCGGCGATCCGCGCACATTTCAATCCATGTCGCAACAATCAAATCCCCCGGGAAAAGAGCCACCAAATGTTCAGGCAACCCTTTAACGCCATCCGCCGGAAAATAATGAGGGGTTTTGCCTTTCTTTTTGACCGCGTCATTGAAAATGATAGCAAGGCTAACAAACTCAGAATGCCTTTCGTAACGGTGAATGATGCCTAAATCTTCGTGCATAAAAAACCGAGGGGGTGAAGACGGCAAATCAGATGGGGTTGTGGTGTCTGTCCAGCCATAACATTGGCGCATCATATCCACCACAAAGGTCCATTCCTTTTCTGTGGATTGCTCACCGGTTTGAAAGGCAAAATAGAAAACTCTTTGATTGACCCCAAGCGTCAGATATGGCCGCGCGTGCAGTTCGGCATCAATCGCATCTTGAATGGTTTGGTTAGGTGAAGTGTCCAATTTCTGTCCCTTTATGCCCCATGAATATGGGGTTTGCGCTTTGCGTGACCAACCTATTCCATTAAACTATATACCCAATATCACCCCCCTTTCATAACACGAACAGAAGATGATCACCAAATGACAAAACAGCACGCAATGCCTCAAAACCACAAGACCTCTTTACCAAAAATCGACCATATTGTTATTGGTGCAAGCACACTCATCACTGGGAAAGAGATTCTTGAGCCTATGCTTGGCGTCAATTTGCCCATGGGCGGCAAACATCAACTGGTCAGCACCCATAATTGCGTGTTGCAATCTGGGGATGGCACCTATCTGGAACTTATCGCCATTGACCCTGATGCCCCTGCTCCATCTCGGCGGCGCTGGTTTAGTTTGGACGAAGACCATACCACCGCAAAGCTAGCGGAAAGGCCGCGAGCGTTAACATGGGTGGTCAGCACAGATGATCTGGATCAAAAGGTCGCCGAAAGCCCTATTGATCTAGGTGAGGTTTTAGATTTAAGCCGTGATGACCTGACATGGCGATTAACCGTCCCGAGTGATGGAAGCCTGCCTGAAGGGGGGTTGATCCCGTCTTTGATTTCTTGGCCAAATGGGCAAAGCCCTGCGCCGCGCATGGCTGATCATGGGTTGCACTTAACCAGAGTTAGCATCACCCATCCTGACCCGATCAAATTGCTGGATATCATGGAGGCTCTCAACATCGCGCATTTAGCCGATATCGAAAAGGGTAAGCCCGGGCTTCGGTTTTCTATCACGACTCCTCTTGGCGAAGTGGTCATTGATTAAATCACCCACAGCACCACCCCTGCCTCATTGCTTTTCCGGCATAGGGATATATTTAGGGCTTAAGATTAGGTGTTTTCATAAATAGGTTTTCATGTTCGTCAAACGGTTATGTCAGGGAATAAGTGTTGTTTTGCTGATGATTTGCCCTGCTTTTGGTCATGGCCACCCCTCACTTGAACCGACACAGTTGGTAGGATCAGGTATTCTCAAGATTTATTGGGCAAAGGTTTATACCCTAAGTCATTATTACATCACCGCCCCCGGCCCTTATGAAAATGCCACCGTCCTGACTTATGACTATCTCCGTGATATTCCGAAAGAGGCAACATTAAAGGCCTCACTTGAGGAGTTTGCGCGTTATCCCAATATCACCAAAGAAAAACAGGCACGCTGGATGGGCTATCTTGATATAGCCTTAACCGATATGGCAGTAGGTGACCACGCCGAAATTTGGCACACCAGTGATGGAAGCCTTACTTTTTTCACCCGTGATCACACCCCCCATCGTTTTGATGATGCTGAGTTTGCCGAAGTGTTTATGAATATCTGGCTTGGCGAAAACACCAATTATCCAGAGTTAAGGCAACACCTCTTGGGGCAATAGATATAAATCACGGGCGAGGTTAAGTATCATTTCTGCTATTGTCTTCCCTCAACCCTAGGCTTATGGTTGAACAGGAGCAAAACAACATCTGATAATAATTAATTCAATACATTAAATATATATTTTAACTTATTGTTTTAATTGTATTAAATACAGGAGATTAAGTATGCGTATGAATACACTTGGCCGGACTGATATTTCGGTTTCTGCCCTCTGCCTTGGTAGCATGACATGGGGAACACAGAACACCGAAGCCGAAGGTCACGCCCAAATTGATATGGCGCTAGATCACGGGCTTAACTTTATCGATACCGCTGAGATGTATCCGGTTAATCCGCTATCCAAAGACACCCAAGGTGATACCGAACGCGTGCTTGGCTCATGGGTGAAATCCTCTGGCCGTCGCAAAGATGTGGTTATTGCCACCAAAGTAAGCGGTGAAGGGTTAAAATATGTGCGCAACGGGGCGCCAATATCCTCGGCAACGATCCGTGCCGCGCTTGATGCCTCTCTAACCTCATTGCAAACGGATTATATTGATCTTTATCAACTGCACTGGCCCAACCGCGGGTCCTATATGTTTCGTCAGAATTGGAGCTTTGATCCCAGCAATCAGAATACCGCCGAAACCGAAGACCATATGCTGGATGTGTTAACCTGTCTTGACGGGCTGATCAAAGAGGGCAAAATCCGCGCTATCGGGCTTTCGAATGAAAGCTGTTGGGGCACTATGCGGTGGCTACAAATGGCAGAGGCCAACGGCCTGCCGCGCATGGCAAGCATCCAAAACGAATATAGCCTTTTGTGCCGCCTTTATGATTTGGATATGGCGGAAATGACCCATCACGAAGAGGTCGGCTTGTTGTCCTTCTCCCCTCTTGCAACAGGTCTGCTAACAGGCAAATATGCCGCTAATACCGCACCACCAGCCGGGTCACGCGCCTCCATCACCCCTGATTTGGGTGGACGCACAACGGACCGTGTCTGGCCTGCTATCGCCGCCTATCAACAGATTGCTGATGATCATGGCCTTGATCTGCCAGCCATGGCGCTAGCCTGGTGTGTTCAGCGTCCCTTTATGACCAGTACGATATTTGGTGCAACCTCACTTGACCAATTGG
Organism: Alphaproteobacteria bacterium; assembly: GCA_023259875.1. Lineage (GTDB taxonomy): Bacteria > Pseudomonadota > Alphaproteobacteria > Puniceispirillales > UBA1172 > UBA12202. Next base: position 15,003 of record JALRFL010000100.1, on the reverse strand, counting down.
CACGGCTTTTCGCGGCGATTGATTTGACCCTATCGGCGGAGGTCATGTCAGCCATTGATCAAGCCCATCGCCAACATCCCATGCCCTACTGATTAAGGCCGTTGCTATGACCCATCCTGCTGATTTTTGGAATCCTAAGTTTGAAACCGAGGAATATATCTTTGGCACGGAGGCCAATAGCTTTATCAAAGCCGCCATTCCGCCTGCACGGGCTGGTCAAACAGCTTATGCGCCTGCTGATGGTGAAGGGAGAAACGGGGTCTATTTGGCAGAAATAGGCTATCAAGTGACCACCACGGATATCGCGGATAAGGCTGTGGCCAAAGCTAAGGCATTGGCACAAAGTCGCGGCGTTTCCATTCATGCCATGGTCGGCGATATCATGGCTGATCCCCCTGGGCAATTTGATGTCGTGATTGTTTCCTTTATGCATTTTCGCCCTGATGATCATCGCCATTTTGTTGCCCATCTGCATAAAGCGTTAGCACCGGGTGGCCTGTTGGCGTTTGAAGGCTATTCCCTTGATCAGATTCCTTTGACTTCTGGTGGGCCTAAATCACCTGATATGCTTTACACGCGTGAGCAAATCGAAAGCGATTTTGCCGACCTAGATATTCTGCTCATCCAAGATGCCAAGCGGCGCCTTAATGAAGGGCCAAGACATCAAGGCGAGGCTGCCACCATCCAATTGATAGCCAGAAAAGGACACGGGCAATGAATAAAGGGTTTACCCTAAGCCGTGAGATTATCTGGCATATTACTTGTGGGGAATGTGGATTTTACTGGACTTACCCTACGATGCAATCTGATGAAAAATTGACTGATCGGAAATGGTACTGCCCTTTATGTGGCAAATCTGGTGAGGCACAGGAAATTTCTGATCAGGTTAACACCAATGCCTAACAATCCCACCAGCCGCAAACCCCTAAATCCCAAGCGTGGCATCATTCTTATTCTTTTGGCAATGTTCTGTTTTGCATCAATGGATGGCATGTCAAAATATCTGGGGCAACGCTATGATATTGTTGGCGTGGTTATGATCCGAATGTGGTTTTTTGCCCTGTTTGTGATTGGCTGGTTCGCTATGAAACCTGGCGGCATCAAAGCGGTAGCAAAAACAGACCAGTTGCTAGTTCAAATCCTAAGAGGCACCATCCTCACCCTTCAAATTTGTGTGATTGTTACCTCATTTGTTGTTGTTGGGTTAGCTCAGACTCACGCTATCTTTGCGTGCTATCCCTTGCTTGTGGTTTTGCTTTCCATCATCTTTTTGCGTGAGCGTGTGGGGTGGCAACGCTTGACGGCAATCGTTGTTGGCTGTCTTGGCGTGCTTTTGATTATCCAGCCCGGGACAAGCGTTTTTAAGCCAGAGGCCTTAATTGCGGTTCTGGCCACTTTGGGTTTTGCCTCATACAATGTGCTGACGCGCTATGTTGCGCGAAAGGATTTGGCTGATACCAGTTTCTTTTGGACAGGCATCACGGCTGGCGTTGTGATGAGTGTGATTGGCCCTTTTTTCTGGACCCCTATTCGCATGGAAGACTGGTTTATTCTGTTCATGTTATGCGTGACAAGCATGGTTGGTCATTTCCTGATGATCTACGCGCTTGAGGTTGCCGAAACAACCACACTTCAACCCTTTACCCTGCTCCAGATCGTATATAGCACGATCATTGGCTTAGTTTTGTTCCAAGAAGTGGTTAGCCCTCATGTTTTTATCGGGGCGGGAATTATCATCGCATCAGGGCTGTTTGCGTTTTGGCGCGAAGCCAAAGTCAAACAGCGCGATCATGGACTTGAACAGAGGATATAACGGGGGGACTAAGAAAATCTGACGCACCCTGATACCTGATATAGACAGGATCAACATATTTTATTAATGTCCGAAATATTATAATTTCTTAATAATCCTATGCGAAAGTGAACATTTACATGACAATTGATATGGAGCATTTTACGCCTCTTGCCTCTCTGGCTGGCGGTGTTTTGATTGGCATTGCCGCCTTGATCCTGATGGCGATGAATGGTCGCGTCATGGGCATTAGCGGCATTCTTGGTGATGCGTTTCTAAACAACCCAATCACAGGGATGTGGCGTTGGCTTTTCATCATCGGAACATTGGTGTCACCATTTGTTTATCTGTTATGGGCAGAGGAGCTGCTTCCGCGCCCTGTGGCGTCTGGGTCAACATTGCTCATCGGTGGGTTTTTAGTCGGGCTAGGCTCTGCGATTGGCTCTGGCTGTACATCAGGTCATGGCATTTGCGGATTAGCCAGATTTTCGCTTCGCTCATTTGTCGCGGTTATGGTCTTTATGATTAGCGCCGTTATCACCGTTTATTTGATGCCTCATGGCGCGTAAGGAGAGATGAACATGGCTTTAATAACGGCACTTATCTCTGGGATAATTTTTGGCGTTGGCCTTGCGCTTGGGGGGATGCTTGATCCTTCTAAAGTGGTCGGCTTTCTTGATATATTTGGGGTTTGGGATCCATCGCTAGCCTTTGTGATGGGCGGCGGTGTGATTGTCAATGTGATCGGCCATCAGATCATCAGCCGGCGCAGTCGCCCTGTTTGCGACAACCAATTTCATTTGCCAGCATCAAAAACCATCACCATGCCTTTGATCATTGGATCAGCGTTGTTTGGAATTGGTTGGGGGGTTACTGGCCTTTGTCCGGGCCCTGCGGTTGCATCCACCTTTCTCAACAAAGAAACCGGAATATCGTTTATTCTGGCAGTGATTGTTGGTCTAGTGCTTGGCAAGACGGTTCTCAAACAGCTCCGGCCAGCGTGATAAAAACCTAGCCTTATTGGCTTCAGACAACATCACGAGGAAGCGTTCTTCTGTCGCTTCCTCATTTTTTTGGGTTTTAAGAATATGCCCATGTTCGTGAAGCCATGCTCTAGCATCACCCAGATGAAACGGAACGGCGATATTCAGCGTGGTTTCTGTTCGCGCTAAAAACTTCTCAATACTGTCATTGAGATCCTCACATCCGCTATGGGTTAAGGCTGAGACCATCACAGCGTCAGGATAGCGTTGGCATAGCCCTGAAATAGCACCCTTATCCTTGATCTTATCCATTTTGTTAAAAACATGAATAGTTCGGCGCGCCTGTTCTTCTTCATCCAGACCTAGCGAGGAAATCACCTGTTCCACATCCTCTGCCTCCTCAAGTGCCATGGGCGATGAGGCATCATGAACATGAATCAACATATCCGCCTCAACCACCTCTTCAAGGGTGCTTTTGAAGGCTTCGACTAGTTCCGTGGGAAGGTGGCTGATAAAACCAACGGTATCCGCCAGCACCACAGGACGGCCACTGGAAAGGCGTAGCCCCCTCATGGTGGGGTCAAGCGTGGCAAACAACATATCTTTAGACAACACCTCCGCCCCTGTCAGCAGATTGAACAAGGTGGATTTGCCAGCATTGGTATAGCCAACAAGAGCAAGGGTTGGGGTTTCGTTTCGTTGCCGGTTCTGGCGTTGAATATGACGAGTGCGCTCCACTTCTTTGAGTTCAGCCTTAATGCGCAAAATCTGATCATCCAGCATCCGCCGGTCGAGTTCGATTTGCCTTTCCCCGGGACCGCCAAGGAATCCACCGCCGCCGCGTTGGCGTTCCAAATGTGTCCAACTGCGAACAAGACGGCTGCGTTGAAAGGTTAACGCCGCCAATTCTACCTGAAGCCGACCTGCACTGGTGCTAGCGCGCTCACCAAATATCTCAAGAATTAGGGCGGTGCGATCAATCACCTTACAAGACAGTTTTTGTTCTAGATTGCGTTGCTGAACAGGCGACAAGCTGGCATTAATCACAATCAAGCAATCTTCATCCGCGTGAAGGGCGATGTTATCAATCACCCCCTCACCGATTAAGGTCGCGGCACGCGGCGTGTTGACGCGAATATTCATAGCATGATCAACAGGCAGACCAATAGCCTCAACCAAGCGCACGGCTTCTGCCAGCATCATTTCCGGGGGGCGAGTGGACATATCCATCCGCAATTCTGGATGAACGACAATGGCTCGGCTAATTCCCATCAGGTCAGCCTACTGGACAAAATCATCATGTTTGAGATAGATATCATTTCCGGTTTATAATCAAGCTTTGGACATCGCGCTATGAATAAAATAACAAAAACCCTCATTCGTGTAGATGTGTTTTCGGATATCATCTGCCCTTGGTGTTATATCGGCTGGAAGCGACTGGAAGATGCCGTTCGCACCCACCAGAAGGTAAGTCTGGATATTCATTGGCGCGCATTTTTGCTTAACCCCGGAATGCCAACCGAAGGCATGGACAGACAAGCCTATATTCAGGCTAAATTTGGTCAGGCTGGGGAGAGTTTTTATTCACGCATTGCGGATGTAGGGCGGCAAGTTGGAATAGCCTTTGATTTTCCAGCCATTAAACGCACCCCGGATAGTCGCCCAGCCCATCATTTGGTCAAAGCCGCAGGCGATCACGCCCACACCATCAAATTGATCATGCTAGCGGATTATTTTGAACATGGTGTGGATATTGGATCAGCCGATTACCTCGACCAACTCGCCGAACGCTTTGGCATAACCCAAGCACAAAGGGAAACTGGCAAATCCCTGACTGATGCTGATCTAGAAGATGGCAATATGATGGATATTCACGGCGTGCCTCATATCATCATTGATCAGCGTTGGGCAGTATCAGGGGCGCAACCTGCCCATACTTTTATGCCGCTTTTTGATGCGGCCATTGCCTCACGGCAAGAGTAGAAACGCGACATCAGACCAAGGTGACCAATTCTTCGACCATATCCCTTGCGGCCTTAACGCGTTGCGATTGCGGTAGGGTCTGGCGCATAACCAATTTCTGATCCCCTGTTACCTGCATCACGCCAGCTTTGCGGCTTATCATTTTAATCAAGGCATCAGGATCAGGGAAACGGTTATCACGGAAAGAGATACTGATCCCTTTTGGGCCAGCATCTAGTTTTTCAATGCGCACCAAGCGACAACGGATTTTAATAATGATGGTGTCGATCAGGTTTTGCACCTCATTTGGCAGAGGACCGAACCGATCAACCAATTCAGCGGCCAGTTGATCTTGTTCATCCAGATGTTCCATGGCAGCGATGCGGCGATACAGCGACAACCGAACAGACAAATCCGGCACATAATCCTCTGGGATGAGGACAGACGCCCCCAAATTAATCACCGGAGACCAAGTCCCTTCCCCATCTTCAGCCGAAGCCTCAACCCCTCTTTTGGCCTCTTTCACCGCTTCGTCTAGCATGGCTTGATAAAGCTCAACCCCAACCTCTCTGACATGGCCTGATTGCTCATCACCAAGTAAGTTCCCTGCCCCGCGGATATCAAGGTCATAAGACGCGAGCGTGAAACCTGCCCCCAAAGAATCCAAGGTCTGCATCACTTCAAGGCGGCGCTTTGATGATGGGGTCAGCATCCTTGAGGGGTCGGTGGTCAAATACGCATAGGCGCGTTCTTTGCCGCGACCAATGCGGCCGCGCAACTGATACAGCTGAGAAAGACCAAACAAATCCGCGCGGTGAATGATCATGGTATTGGCGGATTGAATATCAATGCCGGATTCAATGATATTTGTGGCAAGCAAGATATCGGCCTCACCATCACCAAAACGATTCATGGCCTCATCCAGATCAGCAGGCGGCATCTGGCCATGCGCGGTAATAATGCGCGCATCAGGAACCATATTCACTAAACGGTCATAGATGCGCGACAGATAATCGATGCGTGGGCTGACACAAAACACCTGACCGCCACGATGCCTTTCTCGGCGAATAGCCTCCGCCAAGACCACCCCATCCCACGGTCCAACAGAGGTTCTGATCGCTAACCGATCAATCGGCGGCGTGGCAATGATAGACATATCCCGAACGCCTGACAACGCCATCTGAAGTGTTCGTGGAATAGGCGTTGCGGTTAAGGTTAAGACATGGATATCCCCACGCAGAGATTTTAGCCGTTCTTTCTGCGTCACGCCAAAATGCTGTTCTTCATCAACAATCATTAGGCCTAAGTTGTTAAAATTGATGGTCTTGGATAGCAAAGCGTGAGTGCCAATAACAATCTGACAATCCCCATTGGCCAGACCCTTTTTGATCACATTTGTCTCTTTTGTGCTGGTCATCCTAGACAGAACACCAACCGACACGCCAAAGCCCCTGAACCGGTCTTCAAACAGTTTTCCGTGTTGGCGTGCCAGCAAGGTTGTCGGGGTCACCACCGCGACCTGATACCCCGACATTGCGGCAACAAACGCCGCCCTCAAGGCTACTTCGGTTTTTCCGAACCCCACATCCCCACATACCAACCTGTCCATCACTCGACCAGATCGCATATCCGCCAAAGTATCCTCAATGGCGTCTTGCTGATCTTCGGTTTCGGCATAGGGAAAACGCTGACAAAACTCAGCATAAATCGCGGTATCCACCTCATAGCTTTCGGTGGTGGCAGTCTGGCGCATTGCCGCGACCTTGATCAGTTGAGCGGCAATATCGCGGATACGGCCCTTAATGCGTGCCTTTTTTGCCTGCCAAGCGGCTCCACCTAGCTTATCCAATGCCATTTCGCCACCTTCGCGGCCATAGCGAGATAGCAAATCAATATTTTCAACCGGCAGGTATAATTTATCCCCACCAGCATAGATCAACAACACGCAATCGTGATCAGCGCCAGCGATAGATATGGTCTCAAGCCTTTCATAACGCCCTATGCCATGGTCAACATGAACCACCAAATCCCCTTCGTTGAGGCTTGAAACCTCACGCAGGAAATGTTCTGCCCGTTTTCGCTTACCTTGTGGCCGGGTTAATCTGGTGCCGTAAATGTCTTGTTCCGTGACCACCATGAAATCCGGCAGAACAAAACCATTGGCCAATGGCCAAATCATGATATTGATCGCCTTTGGCACAAGATCAGACCAATTTGCCAAGGCATGAATGGCCGTGCCGGGGGTGAGTTGTTCGCTTAGTCGGGTGTGGATTCGCTCCATGCCGCCTTCGCTAGCAGCAGCAATTAAGACCGTTTGATCAGCTAGCCTATGGGTGATGACATCACCAAGACCTGCCATGGCATTACCCCCATGACGATCTTTATCTTGATAAATTAACATTCCTTTTTTTGATTTTATTTCAATATTTTGTATTTCATTATTAATTTCTGATTTGAAGATATTAAAGCGCACTGATGGGCAGTGCTGACCATCTTCTTCATAGGTCTTAGCCTCACGATAAAGCCGATCCATAGGCACAGGCCGCATCATGCCATCTTCGACTGCCTTGCTATCGGCGTGATCGCTTCTTGCCTTATAGAAATCCACGATCTGTTCACAACGGGTTTCCACCGCTTCTCTGGTTTCATCAGCAAACACCAGCAAAGGCGAGGTGAGATATTCCGATATTGGCACTAACCGTTCATGAAACAGCGGCAAGTGGTGTTCAATCCCTGTTCCACGCCTGCCGCTTGAGACCATCTGATACAGCTCATCCCGACTAGCTTGCCCCCCAAACAGATCAACATACTGACGCCGAAATTGGCTGATGCTAGCCTCATCTAATGGGACTTCGCTAACAGGGTAAAGCGTGATGGTATTGATCTTCTCGCCGCTTCGCTGGGTTTCTGGATCAAAAGCCTTGATGGTTTCGATCTCATCCCCAAAGAGATCAATGCGCACGGGCATAGGGCTGCCGGGCGGAAAGACATCTAGGATGCCCCCACGCACCGCGTATTCTCCCGGCTCTCTTACGGTGTTAGTGCGGTGATAGGCGTTAGCCTCTGCATAAGCGGTGAAGTCAGGCATCTTCACCCTCACCCCAACCGATAACGGAAAACTGCCTTTTTGAAAATATTCAGGCACGGGAACATATTGCAGCCAAGCATTCACAGTGGTTAGGATAACCGCCTGATTTGGGGCAGCGTCAGAAGCCAACATGGATAGCGCCCTCACCCTTTGCCCGACAAGATGAGAGCTAGGCGATACCCTGTCATAAGGCAGGCAATCCCATGCAGGAAACCGGATGATCTGATCATCGGTTATCCCCATGGCTTTGAGGCCAATTTCCATCTGCGCCATGGCGGCGTCATTCACGCTGATATGAACAAGATGACCGGTATGACGCTTTGCCAGTTGCGCCAGCAAAAGCACATCGACCCCATCACTGACACCTGTGATGGTGATCGGTTGCCCTGCTTTAGGCAAGCCGATCTGTGGCAGAGAGGATGGAAATATCGGATGAGAAGTCATAAGCGTATCAAGCCAGATTATTCTTTGGATCGGCTCTCAACATGAGCCATCAACATATCTAAGGCCTTGGTATCAAAATTGGCAGGTTGTGGTCTTTGGCCACTGATGATTTCCCAAATCACCCCATCCCCTAAGGCCAGCAAATCTTCATAACTGTTTAGCCCGTCTTCATCTAATTGAGGCAACACATCCCGTGCAAATTGGCATAGCAAAGTGTCGGTTTCACGGGTTCCCGTATAACAAGACTGATAAATCAATCGCCTTACCCGTTGCTCGCTTGTCTCGCCCATTTCCGCTTTTCCTCAAAACCATAATAAGGCCACGACAATATGACCCATTCAGAAAGCTATGGGGATATCATAGCCAAGCACAAAAATATAGCGTATGAGTGAAATATGAGCGAAAGCGGCTATCGGAAATTTGAACGGCCCATGGCGTTGTTTCCCCTGTTCCGCGGCGTTGAGACGCTTAAAGGAATAGGCCCACGTCTTTCGGGCATTATCAGCAAGCGCATTGGCCCTTATGCCATTGATTTGTTGCGCCATGTTCCTGTTGGGTTAATTCATCGCCATGAACGCCAAAACCTGACACAAATTGCTGATGGTGAGGTGGTCACTCTTCTCCTCACACCGACCTTTCATGATAAGCCGCCACCACGGACACGCCGCCCTTATCGCATTTTATGTGATCATGCCACAGGCCAAGTTGAGCTGATCTTTTTTCATGTCAAAGGCGATTATTTATCAAAACAGTTGCCTGTGGGTGAAGCTAGGCTGATCAGTGGACGAGCAGAATGGTATAAACAGCAGCTGCAAATGGCTCACCCTGATCATATCGTGCCGCCTGATAAGGCCGAAACCATTCCTAAGCATGAACCGGTTTATCCCCTAACCGCCGGACTTACGGCCAAACCCCTTCGCAGCGCCCTAGCCGAAGCCTTAAAGCAATTGCCATCCTTGCCAGAATGGATTGATCCCAGCATCAAAACGCGCTTTGGCTGGCCGGATTGGCATATCGCCATGACCAAATTGCATCATCCTGTCAGTGACGCGGATGTGATGCCCGGCAGTCCTGTCCGAATGCGGCTGGCGTATGATGAGCTTCTTGCCAACCAATTGGCGTTAGCTCTAGTAAGGCAACACAGCATGGCAGGAAACGGCCGCGCGTTCAAAGCATCAGGGGAATTGCGGCAAAAATTGCTGGCTTCACTTCCCTTTTCCCTAACCGGGGCGCAACAACGGGTGATCCAAGATATTACCGCCGATCAGCAAGCCGAAACCCGAATGCTTCGGCTGTTGCAAGGGGATGTTGGGGCTGGCAAGACCATGGTTGCCATTATGGCAATATTGCAAGTGGTTGAAACAGGCGTGCAGGCGGCGATTATTGCCCCAACCGAGGTACTGGCCAGACAGCATTTTGAGACCATCAGCAAAATATTAAGACCATTGGATATTGCCCCATGCCTCTTGGTCGGTCGCATGAAAGCGCCAGAAAAACGCGCCGCCCTAGAGGCGATTGGTAATGGCGCGGCAAAGGTGATTATCGGCACTCATGCTCTGATTTCTGAACACACGGTGTTTGATGATCTGGGGCTAGTTGTGATTGATGAACAACACCGTTTTGGTGTTCGCCAACGCCTCATTCTTGGTCAAAAAGGCGATGCGGTAGATGTGCTATTAATGACCGCAACCCCCATTCCGCGCACCCTAGCCATGACGGCTTATGGGGATTTGAACACCTCTGTTTTGGATGAGAAACCTGCTAACCGTCAGCCTATCACGACAACCGCTATGCCGATGGAACGCCTTGATGATATTGTCATGCGCCTTCGCCAGACGGTTTCAAAAAATCAGCGCGCCTATTGGATATGCCCATTGATTGAAGAATCCGATGTCTTGGATGTCGCCGCCGCCGAACAGCGTTTCACAGAGTTATCGGCTAGCTTGCCAGAGTTAAACCCCGTTTTGGTTCATGGTCGCATGAAAACCGAAGAACGCGAGGAAGCGATGGAGCAGTTCCGACAGGGACAATCTTGCCTCTTAATCGCCACGACCGTGATCGAAGTTGGTGTCGATATCCCAGAAGCCACCATAATGATCATTGAATCCGCAGAGCGTTTTGGCTTGGCTCAATTGCATCAGTTGCGAGGCCGTGTTGGTCGTGGGGCAGATAAATCCTCATGCGTTTTGCTTTATCATGCCCCACTTGGGGAAGTGGCGCGTTCGCGTTTATCCATTATGAGAGAGACCGATGACGGGTTTCGTATCGCGGCAGAAGATTTGCGCCTGCGCGGCCCCGGGGAAGTTCTAGGCAAACGCCAATCTGGTGATCCAGAGTTTCTCTTAGCTGATTTGGCGTATCATGAAGATTTGCTCACACTCGCGCATGATGCCGCCCAAGATATCATTGCCAAAGATGCTAATCTTGGTACTGATCCACACGAAGCACAGCGCATCCTCATGGCTTTGTTTGAGCGTGATCGCGCCGTCAGCTATCTGGCAGGCGGTTAGCCCACAAAAATAGGTTATTCGCCGCCACTTAGTTCTGTAAGGGAGACGGCTTCGCGATTTTTATTTGGGTCTTCAGGGGTAACAATGCCACCTGATACCACCATTTTTACCGCTTCTTCCACGGACATATCAAGGATCAGCGTGTCGTCGCGCTTAAAGAACAGCAAAAACCCAGAGGTAGGATTAGGCGTTGTCGGCACAAACACATTGATCAGATTTTCTTTTGATAAGGCCTGAACCTCACCTTTGGTGACGCCTGTGACAAAGCCAATGGCCCAGATACCGCGGCGGGGATATTCCACCAACACCACCTCACGAAACGCGTCAGACTGGCTAGCCATAATCGTTTCAAGGATCTGTTTTGAGCCCCCATAAAGCGAACGCACCAACGGCAAACGGTTTGCCAGACGATCAAACATCGTCAAAATCAACTTGCCCAGAATGCCAGCGGTCAAGGCACCGATAAGAATAAAACAAATCGCGGCGATAATAATCCCATATCCGGGCAAGGGAAAGCCGACATAAAATTGTGGGTTTAACCATTCAGGAAGAACACTGGCCACCTGATCATCAATAAATGTGATCAACGCCCAAGTGACATAAATGGTAAGGGCCAGAGGAGCCGTAATCAGAATACCGGAAAAAAACCAGCGCCGAAAATGGCTTAACATGACTTTGCTCATTCGTTCGTTTCAATTGTCTTTATATGTAGCACTAATCAGATGAGATTGATAGGATGATCTGATGGCAAAAATATGACAAACCCCTTAGACCCTTTCGGCAGGATGATGACGACGCCCAGCAGCAATACCCCTGAAGCCCCCCTTGAGCAATCCTCAACAGATCGTGACATCACTGACGCGGTTTTGGCCTTAGTCAATATTATGCGCCGCTTGCGTGACCCACAAGATGGCTGCCCATGGGATTTGAAGCAAACCCATGCCAGCATTTCCCCATACACTATCGAAGAAGCGTATGAGGTTGCAGAGGCGATACAAAACAATGACCAAACGGCGCTGTGTGATGAGCTTGGCGATCTGTTGTTACAGATTGTCTTTCAAGCGCAAATCGCCAGTGAGGCCGGAACCTTTGGTCTGGCCGACATCGCCGCTGCCATCAACCGCAAGATGATAAGCCGTCACCCCCATATCTTTGACAAAGAAAAGCAAAAAGACGCTGATGGTGTTCGGGCACAATGGGAAGACATCAAAGAAAAAGAGCGTGCCGCCAAAGGCGAGACAAGCCTGCTGGATGGAATCGCGACCACATTGCCTGCCATCAAACGCGCCTTAAAACTTCAGAACCGCGCCGCAAGGGTTGGTTTTGACTGGCCCAGCCCAGACCTGGTGCTAGATAAAATCCGCGAAGAAACAACCGAATTAGAAGAAGAAATCAATAAAGCCAAGCCCGACCAGAAGGCGATAAGTGATGAATTAGGGGATATGCTCTTTGTTTTGGTCAATCTGGCACGCAAGCTGGATATTGACCCCGAAGATGCCCTAGCCGGCACAAACCGAAAGTTTATTCAGCGATTTGCGCATATTGAAGATATGGCCAAAGCCCAAGGCCAATCGTTAAAAGACATCGACCTCAATCAAATGGAAGCATGGTGGCAAGACGCCAAACGCCTACCTTGATGAGATCATAACCTGACCAAGTGCCTATCCATCCATCGTGCATTCACACGCAAGGTTTAACCAAGGCGAATAATTACGCTTGGTCTATGAAATGATGTTTACTGAAAGCGGTTAAATGTCGTCGCCATCTTCATCATGCAAAGAAATCGGATTAGTTGGCATGATGGTAGAGATTGCGTGTTTATAAACCAATTGGACATGCTGATCGCGCTTTAGCAGCAATGAGAAATTATCAAACCAAGTCACGATGCCTTGCAATTTCACCCCATTTACCAAAAACACTGTTACTGATGCGTGGTCTTTTCTGATAGCGTTAAGAAAGGTTTCTTGAAGATTTTGACTTTTATCTTGTGCCATTATTTATCCTCTTTTTCTTTGGTTATGCACTTATTTTACTATCTTATATTAGGAACTGCTATTTTAGCAAATGTAATTACACAGAAAGACAATAACGCCGTCCTATCAGAAGAAATCTATCCGAACAGATAGCATCCTTTCCACCTCATCAATATACCCCCTGGCGACAAACAGAATGACTTTGTCACCGGCCTGAATCACCGTATCGCCGCGTGGGATGATAAACTCACCCCTGTGAAGAACCGCGCCAACCACTGCCCCTTTGGGAAGTTTGGCAGACCGCAACGGCGTTCCCACCAGAGACGAGGATGCTAAGGCCTCAATCTCCATGATCTCACCCTTTTCCTCAATGATGGTATGAATGTCGTTCACACGGCCGCGGCGAACATGTTCAAGGATACTTGAAACGGTAATGGCAGGTGGGTTAATCACCGAATCCACACCCAAGGTAGCAATTAACGGCACAAAGCTTGCCATCTTGATCAGTGTCACCACATGCGTTGCCCCAAAACGGCGCGCCAGAAGTGAGGATAGAACATTCACCTCATCGTCATCGGTTAGAGCGATAAAGGTATCAACATCCTCAACACCGCCCTCAGTTAAAATTTCCGGATCGAGGGCATCGCCATTAATGATGGTAATGTTCTGCGGCAAGGTTAAGGCCGCGTTTCGCGCCGTATCCTTATTCATTTCAATGATGGTCTGATGCGAAGAATCAATCGCTTGATGGACGGCGTTAGCAACGAGAGTTCCGACATTCCCTGCGCCAGCGATCAGAATTTTGCGGCTCTCAGGTTCTTCATGACCAAAACTAGCCATGGCACGCGCAAGATGGCTTTCTTCACAAACAAAATAAACCTGATCCCCTTCTAGCATCTTTCCACTGCCATCACGCGGAACGATTACCTCATTGCCGCGCAGAATGGCAACAATGCTCATTTTCAAATCATCAAACAAATCTGCCAGATAGCGAATGGGCGAGCCTAGGATGGGGCAATGTGAAGTGCATTTCACCCCAATAATGCGGATTTTATCATCACACATACTGCCAACATCAAAAGCCCCTGGCACTTTGAGGCGTCTTAACACCGCCTGCGACAGCTCGACTTCAGGGGAAATGATATGATCAATTGGCAAATTGTCTGATGAAAACAGGTCTGCATAAGTCGGGTTTAGATAACTGCGCGAATGAATACGCGCAATTTTTAATGGCGTGCGATAAATGGAATGCGCTACCTGACAAGCCACCATATTAATTTCGTCAGAGGTCGTGACCGCAATCATCATATCGGCATTGCCAACATCCGCTTGAGCAAGAATATCAGGATGCGACGGCACACCGATCACCCCACGCACATTGTGATGATCTGTCACGCGCTGGATCAATTCTTCGTTTTCATCAATGATGGTCACATCATTGTTTTCTTCAGACAAATGCCCAGCGATGCTAAAGCCTACCTGCCCTGCTCCACAAATTACGATTTTCATTCGTTTTCCCCCAAGGTATCAGAGGATTCTATCTGAATACCCAGATTTTTCAGCTTTCGGTGCAAGGCAGAACGCTCCATTCCGATAAACGCCGCTGTTTTGGATATATTGCCATTAAAACGCGATAACTGCGATATCAAATATTGGGTTTCAAATTGCTCACGGGCTTCTTTTAGTGGCATAGCCACCGCACTTGATAGGCTATCCCCTGATGCCATACCAGATTTCCCGGTGATTTCTGATGGCAAGTCATCAGGGGTTATCTGATGCGTGTTGCGATCAATCATGATCACCAGCCAATCGACCATGTTTCTTAATTGGGTGATATTACCTGGCCATGCGTAAGTCTCAAGGGTGGCAATACTAGCAGGCGTAAAATTGAGTTTGCGCCCCCCTTCCGTTGCCAAGCGTTTATTGAGAAAATAGCGTGCCAATTCGGGGATATCTTCGCGCCGGCGCGAAAGGGGCGGCACAGAGATTGGCACCACACTCAAGCGATAAAACAAATCTTCGCGGAAATTCCCTTCTGCCACTTCGGATTTAACATCATGAGACGATGCGCTGATGACCCGAACATCTACAACCACCTCAGACGATCCACCCAAGCGGCGGAAGCGTTGATCTTGAAGCGTTCTCACCAATTTCGCTTGAGTTTCCAGAGGCAAATCACAAACCTCATCATGCGAACCAACGTTGATCAAAATAATGTCGTTGTCCTGGATAATAAGTTCCAACGTAATGC
>JALRFL010000048.1 GCA_023259875.1 Alphaproteobacteria bacterium | reverse complement strand
GTCATAAGATCATACAGACGCTCAATCTCGTCGTCAATCTTTCGTTCGTAGATTCTGCGGTCATCGGTCAGCGTAGAAACAGTGGGGTTGATGGTGCGCAGGCCCAGCACAGAACAGGCACCGCTCACCGCGTCGCCAATACGGTAAAGGCTAAATCGCCCCTCAGGGTTGAGGTTAAGGGTTTGGCTGTCACCAGCAATCAGCGCGTCGTAATCCACTGCCCCCAGATTAGATGATAAAGGTTTCAGATCAAAATAAAGATCAGCATTCGGCATGGTGCCGTAATTGATCACAATCTGGTCATAGGATTTTTCCATCATCGTATCTTTGTAATCCGTGCCAATGCCAGCCTTTAATCGGTTGCCATCTCTGGTGATGGTTTTCAGCCGCCGCAAGACCGTAAAGGTCACATCCTTATCTTGAAGCGCACGCATATAAGGCACCAGATTCATCCCCATGATATCTGGCGCAAACACCCGATCAGGGGTCATGACTTCGACCTTTGCCCCGGTGTTAGCGGCGGTTTCTGCCGCCATTAATCCGGGGTGATCGCCACTTTCATCATAGATTAAAATATCACTCCCCGGTTTCACATCACCTGAAATGATATCCCATGCTGATATCGCCAGAGGTTGATCATCACGATTTTCAAACAATTCCATATTAGGCAAGCCGCCTGTGGCAATGATCACCACATCGGGATCAAGACCGAGAACATCATCACGTTCCGCCCATAAATTAAAATGAAATTGAACATCACGCGCCATGCATTGTTCCATGCGCCAGTCAATGATGGATATCATATCGCGCCGCCGCGAATTTTGCGCGGTCAGGCGTATTTGACCACCGGGGTCTGGTTGGGCTTCTAAGACAGTGACATCATGGCCGCGTTCGGCGGCAACTCTGGCGGCTTCTAACCCCCCTGGGCCTGCGCCAACAATAACGACGGTTTTCTTTTCGCTGGCCGGGGTGATGGTATGTGGCATGGTCAGCTCACGCCCTGTGGCAGGGTTATGGATGCAAAGCGCTTCCCCTGCGGCATAGATGCGATCCAGACAATAGGTTGCGCCAACACACGGCCGGATATCATGTTCGCGGCCATCAATAATTTTTTGCACAATATGGGGGTCAGCGATATGGGCACGTGTCATTCCCACCATATCCAGCAGGCCTGTGGCAATCGCGTGGCGCGCGGTAGCCACATCAGCAATTCTGGACGCATGAAAAGTGGGCAAGCCTGTGGCCCGCCGCACCGCACCAGCAAAATCAAGGTGAGGGGCATTTTTCATCCCCTGAACGGGAATAATATCCGTCATGGCAGGGTCGGTGTGAATACGCCCACGAATGACATTGAGAAAATCAACCATGCCACTTTTGGCCAGCAATTTTGACATTTCCAAACCTTCTTCGGGGGTAATGCCACCTGCCTCTGCTTCATCGGCGGTATAACGAAGCCCAACGATAAAATCATCCCCAACCTGTGCCCGAATAGCCTTGAGAACATCAAAGACCAGTTTCATCCGGCTTTCTAGAGTTTGGCCGCCATAAGGCCCGTCAAGATCATTCGTCAGGGGCGACCAGAATTGATCCAGCAAATGGCCATAGACCTGCAATTCAACCCCGTCCATACCGCCCTCTTTCATGCGTTCCGTGGTATCAGCAAAATCACGAATAATGCGTTCAATATCCCAATCTTCAGCAAGTTTAGGAAACATCCGATGGGCAGGTTCACGGTGTTTTGATGACGACACCGAAGGCAACCAGTCCCCTTTAGCCCAGCCTGTTCGCCGCCCCAGATGGGTCAGCTGAATCATCACCGCGCAACCCTCATCATGGCAGGCATCTGTCAGCCGCTTGATATGCGGCACCACTTCATCTTTATAGGCAAGGATATTGTTAAACACCGGCGGGCTGTCTTTGGATACTGCCGCTGATCCTGCTGTCATGGCAAGGGCAACGCCTGCCTTGGCGCGTTCCGCGTGATAGGCCACATACCGCGCTTTAGGCATCCCGTCTTCGGGGTAGGCTGGCTCATGGCTGGTCGTCATGATCCGGTTTCGTAAGGTGAGATGCTTGAGCTGATAGGGCTGTAACAACGGATCTTTAGACATATTTTCCTCCTAAATTAGGCCGTACCGCATTCCTGTTTATAGATTCTGGCCTAATGTTATTCATCCTCTTTTTGCGGATCATGTAAAGCATTCAGGCCAATTTTGATCAGATCATGGAAACCGTGATCTTCAAAATGCTGACGCAGGCGTTGGTTATATCCGCCGGGGGTATTGAGAGCAGTGATCAGATCATCGCTGGATAAG
>JALRFL010000218.1 GCA_023259875.1 Alphaproteobacteria bacterium | reverse complement strand
AGTTGTAATTATTACGCATTGAGTTTCTATGCATTCTAAATAGACCCCAAATGAATCTTGAACAACTGGAAATATAAATAAATCAGAAGACTCTAATAATCTGTATTTTATATCTTCAGATATTTTATAATCTATAATTTCAACATTATGCACCAAGGTTGGGCGACCAAATAACCCCACTTGTGCCACATAAGGCGGACGGTGGCGCGGCAGACCTCGCTTGCCTTCAATAGATTCGATCATCGCGCTTTCTTCGCCGCAGATATAAGCCCCTGCCCCACGCCGCAAATCAATATAGCCCTTTTCAACAAGACCGGCTTGTTCAAGGCGTGTGATTTCCTCGGCCAGAATATGCAAAACCGCCGGATATTCGTCACGCATATAGATATAGCAACGCTCGGCCTCTACTGCCCAAGCGGCAATCAACATCCCTTCAAGGAAAAGATGCGGCGTACGCTCAAGATAATAGCGGTCTTTGAATGTTCCTGGCTCACCCTCATCCCCGTTGACGGTCAAATAGCGTGGCCCTTCGGCGGCACGCACAAAACCCCATTTCCGGCCAGATGGGAAACCTGCTCCACCAAGACCACGCAGGCCACTCTGGTTGACGGTTTCCTGAACGTCTTCCCAGTTGCCATGCGCACGCAATTCCAAAAGACGGCTATAACCGCCCTCTTGGCGATAGGCATCAAAGCCTTGATAATCCGGAATATGCGCGTGGGTGTCATTGGCGGCAATCGCGGCCTCAACCTTTTCCACAGTGGCATGATCAATATGATTATGGCCAATCTCAAGGGTGGGTGCGGTATCGCATCGCCCCATACAAGGCGCGCGCAAAACCCGAACCGCTTTCGGATCAAGCCCTTTTTCTAAGGCCTGCTTCAGGCTTTGCGCCCCGGCCAATTCACACGAAAGCGAATCACAAACGCGAATAGTCAACGCAGGCGGCGGTGTCGCCCCCTCATCCACCACATCAAAATGAGCATAAAAGGTTGCGACTTCATAGACTTCGGTTTGGGCAAGCCGCAATTCTTCGGCCAGTGCGTGCAAATGCCCAATGCTTAAATGGCCATAACTGTCTTGGATCAGATGCAGATATTCTATCAGCATATCATGTTGGCGAGGGCGATCACCCAAGAGCGAGCGGACTTCCGCTAACGCTTGGTCAGTAACCTGACGGCCTTTGGGGGTTTTACGACCCTTTCCTCTGGCGGATTTCCAAATGCCATTTTCATCAATAATAGCGTCCAAAGCCTATCCTCCAAGCGGTTAAAGCATATGTTTTGTCCAGACTGGTATACCAGACAATTACACATCATAACTAGATTATTATGTATACCACAACAAGAAAACCTGTAAAATTCACAAGAAATGGCATATCTTTTCTTATTAAAGATAAGGGTTTTCATCAAGGCTATTGTTGCAAATCAGGATATAATTGCTAAAAAATCGCCACATCAATTCAAAGGAGCAAGGCATGAGCGCAAAAACGAATATGCAAGTCATTGAAATGACCGCACCGGGAGGGCCAGAGGTGCTCACCCTAGGTGAGCGCCCTTGCCCGACCCCTTCTGAACATGAAGTCCTGATTAAGGTCACAGCGGCAGGGGTTAATGGCCCTGACATGGTACAAAGACGAGGGCATTACCCCCCACCCAAAGGCGCGTCTGATCTCTTGGGATTGGAAGTCTCAGGGGTGATTGCCGCAACCGGAAGCCGCGTGACAACATGGCGTGAAGGTGATCAAGTCACCGCCCTAACCAATGGTGGCGGCTATGCCGAATATGTCGCTGTTCTAGCCGATCATGTTTTGCCGATACCAGAGGGGGTAAGCCTTGAAGATGCTGGCGGTCTGCCAGAAACCTTTTTTACGGTGTGGAGCAATATTTTTCATCAGATGCCACGCGAAAAAGGCACGCGATTCCTTGTTCATGGCGGGGCTGGCGGCATTGGTTCAACAGCGATACAGCTAGGGGCAGCTATGGGCTATGAGGTGCTGACCACCGTCGGTAGCCAAGAAGAAGCGGATTGGTGCGCAAGCCTTGGCGCTCATCACACGATCAATTTTCGCAATGACGATTTTGTTGAGATTACCCGCGCGGCAGGCGGCGCCGATATCATCCTAGATATTATTGGCGGTGATTACCTTGCCCGTAACATTAAGGCCGCGCGCGCAGATGGTCGCATTGTGCAAATCGCCTTTAACCATGGCTCAAAGGTGGAAATTGACCTCATGCCTGTGATGTTGAAACGGCTCACTTTCACGGGTTCGACTTTGCGCTCTCGCCCAGATGACTTCAAGGCCGCCATTGCAAAGGAATTGCACCAACAGGTTTGGCCGTTTTTTGCTGATGGCACCATTACCACCACCACTCATACGGTCTTCCCCCTTGGTGAGGCGGCGGCCGCCCATCAGATGATGGAAGCCGCCACACATCGGGGAAAGATTTTATTAGTGCCTGATCACGGCAACTGACCTGAACCCCATTCGGTTGCCCTAGGCGACAAGAAACTGCAATGGCTTGACCTGGCGGAACCGTCCTGTGCCTTTTAGGTCATTCACCACCTGTGGGGTCACTGGCCCATCAAGATAAAGCAAGCCTATCGCCTCACCCCCAACCGCCGCACGGCCAAGGGTGAAATTGGCGATATTGATTTGATTTTCACCAAGCGTCTTACCAAGCGTACCAATAATTCCGGGAACATCTTCGTTCGTGGTGAACAGCATATAGGGGCCAATTTCCGCGTCGATATTTATCCCCTTAATCTGAATAAAGCGCGGTTTTCCGTCGCTAAACACCGTGCCGGCAACCGATCTGTCAAAACTATCTGTCACCACGGTGACTTTGATATACCCATCAAAGATGCCGGATTTATCTTGATTGGTGGTGCTGATCTTTATGCCGCGTTCTTTGGCGATTACTGGCGCAGATACCATATTCACATCGGGATTTGCGCTTTTGAGGATGCCAGCAATCACAGCACAATTTAAGGCGGATACATTCATTTCAGCCACACAGCCATCATGACAGATCGCAATGCTTTTAATCGGCTCATCGGTCATCTGACCAACAAAATCACCTAAATGTCCTGCAAGCTTTAACCAAGGTCCCATCACCCTTGCTTCTTCGGCGGTGACAGAGGGCATATTGATCGCGTTTGTTACCGCCCCAGTCAGGAGATAATCCGCCATTTGTTCTGCCACCTGCAAGGCGACTTTTTCTTGCGCTTCTACTGTTGCCGCCCCCAGATGCGGTGTGCAAACTACATTCGGCAAGCCAAAGAGAGGGTTTTGGGTGGCTGGCTCTTGGGTGAACACATCAATCGCCGCCCCTGCCACATGACCTGAGGATAGAAATTCCGCAAGCGCGACCTCATCAATCAATCCGCCACGCGCGCAGTTGATAATTCTGACCCCTGGCTTGGTTTTAGCCAAATTATCGCGGCTAAGCATATTTTCGGTCTGATCCGTTAACGGCACATGCAGGGTGATAAAATCAGCACGCGCCAACAGATCATCCCATTCCACCTTTTCCACGCCCATCACCTTGGCTTTATCTTCGCCCAGAAACGGATCATAAGCGATCACTTTCATCTTTAGCCCTCGCCCCCGATCACAGACAATGCCGCCGATATTACCAGCACCAATAACGCCAAGGGTTTTGCCTGTTAACTCAACCCCCATAAAGCGTGATTTTTCCCATTTACCGGCATGGGTGGATGCGCTGGCTTCGGGAATTTGTCTGGCCACGGCAAACATCATGGCGATAGCGTGTTCGGCGGTGGTGATCATATTGCCAAATGGGGTATTCATGACAATCACCCCTTTGCGTGACGCCGCCTGTCGGTCAATATTATCAACCCCGATCCCAGCGCGGCCAATCACCTTTAGCCGATCCGTCGCGCCAAGCAATTTTTCCGTCACCTTTGTGGCTGAACGGATCGCCAAGCCGTCATAATCGCCGATCATGGCACGCAGTTTATCTTTGTCCTTGCCTAATTCTGGCAGGAAATCCACATCAATGCCGCGATCTTTGAAAATCTGAACGGCGGCGTCAGACAATTTGTCTGAAATTAAAACTTTAGGTGCCATCATGGCCTCCCTTTTCTTGATCAAAATGAAAACTTATAGAGCTAACCGCCCATCGCGTTGAGATTAAGCCGCGGCGGATAAGGCTGCTTTTTCTGTGGCATAAGCCCAGTCAAGCCATGGCAACATAGCCGCGATATCATCGGTCTCAACCGTGCTACCGCACCAAATCCGCAAGCCCGGTGGGGCACTGCGGTATGAGCCGATATCAAAGGCAACGCCTTCTGCCTCTAGCCGCTTGGTCACCGCCTTGGCAAAGCTAGCCATATCGGTAATGGATTTATCCTGAAACACAAGACAGACCGAGGTGTTAGAATAGGTCGTCTTGTCTTGTGCCAGATTAGCAATCCAATCCCTCTGATCACAGAAATCCCAGATCAGTTGGGCATTGGCATCTGCGCGCTGGATCAATCCCTTTAGGCCACCAACCGATTGCCCCCAAGACAAAGCCACCAAATAATCTTCAACCGCCAACATAGAGGGCGTGTTGATCGTATCACCTGAAAAAATGCCCTCAATCAGCTTGCCGCCTTTGGTGAGTTGAAAGATTTTCGGAATAGGCCATGATGGCGTATAGCTTTCTAGCCGTTCAACCGCACGCGGGGAAAGGATTAGCATTCCGTGCGCGGCTTCACCGCCCATGACCTTTTGCCAGCTAAAGGTGGTGACATCCAAATCTGCCCACGGCAAATCCATGGCAAAGGCCGCCGAGGTGGCGTCACAAATCGTCAGCCCTTTGCGATCAGATGGCAGGCGTGTTCCTTTGGGCAAACGCACCCCCGAAGTCGTCCCATTCCATGTAAAAACCACATCCCGATCATAATCTAGGCTGGCCATATCAACGATACTGCCATAGGGGGCGGTGCGAATATCCGCATCCAGTTTGAGTTGCTGGGTCACATCGGAAACCCAAGTCTGACCAAAGCTTTCCCAAGCCACCATGGTGGCTGGACGCGCACCTAACAATGACCACATCGCCATTTCAACCGCGCCGGTATCTGATGCTGGCACAATGCCAATACGGTAGTCATCCGGCACGTCTAGCAAAGCCCTTGTGCCAGAAATCGCAGCTTGCAGTTTGGCTTTGCCGCCAGAAGCCCGATGCGAGCGACCCAAATAGGCATCCGCAAGATGATCAAGAGTGTAAGTTGAGTGTTTGGTGCAGGGACCAGAAGAAAAACGCGGATTGACCGGCCGCGTAGCCGGTTTTTCATAAGTCATAGATCGTTACCCTTACAGATAATTGCCTCTCGTTGGGGAGAGGTGGCCCACGGATGTAAATATAGGAAAGCAAGGGTTTCCGCAAGCACCAAGATGATCCAAGGTAACACACAATGAAACAAGATGACTCCAGATCACTGTTTTCCCGTCATCACAATCTTGCCCCCTCATCTTGACCACAACAGAAAAAAACGGCACAAGCTATCGCTATGTATACGGTCACCATCTTATCTCACCCTGAACACCGCCCCCTCACCACAGGCAAGATTGCCATGACCAGAGACCATTGGCAGGGCGGTGAGATCACATGGTTAGCCGAAAACGAAGCTGCCAGTTTTTCTATCCCTGCCCTGCCAGATGACCAGTTGCAGGTATGGCAGGATTATCAAAGCGAAAAGATCGATATGGTCATTCAACCCGGATATGCCAGCCCTAAGGCTATGCTGATCGCGGATATGGACAGCACCATGATTGAACAGGAATGTCTGGATGAAATGGCGGAACTAGCCGGGGTAGGCGATTATGTGCGCCAGGTCACAACGCGCGCCATGAATGGCGAGATCGGGTTTGAGGATGCGTTAAAGGAACGGGTGGCGTTGCTTAAAGGGCAGTCCGTAAATATTGTTGATCAGATTATTACCTCACGCCTCACCTTTATGCCCGGCGGGGCGACCTTGCTTGCTACGATGCGTGGCCATGGTGGTTATGCGGCCTTGGTTTCAGGCGGCTTCACGCCCTTCACGGGATATGTGGCAGAACAGCTTGGCTTTGATGAACATCACGGCAACCGTCTGCTGGAAACAGATGGCGTTTTCACAGGTGCCGTTGCCTCCCCTATCCAAGGCAAAGATGCCAAATTACAGGCCTTGATGAGAATATCATCGCGGCTAGGTCTATCAGCAGATGATGTGATCGCGGTTGGGGATGGGGCAAATGATCTGGACATGATCGCGGCGGCGGGTTTGGGCGTCGCCTTTCATGCCAAACCTGCGGTGGCGGCGGCAACCCCATATTGCGTAAATCATGGGGATTTGACCGCGTTGCTTTATCTGCAAGGTTATCACAAAGCAGCGTTTATTTCCGCGTGATGGGTTGGGGTAGGTTCACATACTGATCACATTGTCGTGATAACGCCAAAACCACCAAGGAATTCCCGCCTTGTGATCTGTTCACCTGTTCAGATTGTGTTATGGTTTTACGCATAAGCCAATTTGACCATAAGGGAAAATGCCATGACGCTCACCTTTCATCATATTAACTATGTCGCCGATGATGTGGAGCGACTGCATGATTTTTATCTTAACACCCTAGGGCTTGACGATATCCCTATTGAAAACTTTCCGCGCCCCCCTGCGACTGATGGCAAGGGGTATGGCGGCCATATCCGTTTTGCCACCGATGGCGCGATGCAAATGCATCTGGCGGAACGCGACCTTGGGGTTGCGTTGAAAAATGGACGGCATATTAACCCCGTGGAACGCGGCCATATCGCCTTTCGCACCGACGATATTCAGGCTTTTCTCAAACGGCTGGACGAAAAGGGCGTGACCTATGCCGATTATGGCACCGCCTTTGCCAAGGAATGGCATCAGGTGTTTTTCTATGACCCTGAGGGCAATATTATCGAAGTCCACCAACAGGTCACCCCTGATGAGACGGATTAGGGGGAAAACCATGGCGGAGAGAGGGGGATTCGAACCCCCGAGGGGCGTTAACCCCAACACGCTTTCCAGGCGCGCGCCTTAAACCGCTCGGCCATCTCTCCATCTGTGGTGGGCGCACCATAGCCAAAACCGCGCCATGACGCAACGGGGGAAATACCATGGGGCAACGATTTATGCCGATTACCGCCCCATTGCCCCTCGCCTTGCCGCCTCATTGCCCTGAACAGCCGCGAGGCCATGCCCCTAACATCTGCGCGCTTGATCACTTTTCGGTGATCAGAGCAGTCTGGTGATTGCCAAACCCCTTGCGGATAGGCATAATTTGCCCATGCGTATCATAACGACACTATTGACTTGGTTTTTTGGCATCATGGTTCTGGTTGCGGTGTTTAGCGACCTGACCAATGGGCGTTCTGGCATCATTGTTGTTGGCGAATTATGGTTTCAGATGGCACCAAGCAGCCTGCAAATCAGCGAGGCGATTATCAGCCGCTATATCGACCCTTGCGGCCTGTTTGTCAGTTTAGATTGCGAGCCGTTTTTATGGCATCCTTTTATCTCATTCTTTTTACAGTTGCCGGCGGCGCCGTTTTTTATGGCCATGACCGCCCTAATCATCGTGCTTCGGAAAATGCGCCACCATCGGGGCGGTAAGGCAAAGCCGCGGCAATCCGCAAATAAAGCCGCCGCTAACAGCCAAGCAAAAGAATAATCCCACCAAACCGCAAACATGATTGGGGCTGGATTATAGGGGCTGGTTTATAGGGGCTCTCATCAGGGTAAGCCCCATTCAAGCTTAGTTATCGCCCATTTTCAGCGCCTCAAGAAACGCGCTCTGCGGAATATCAACATTGCCAAATTGGCGCATCCGCTTTTTGCCCTCTTTTTGTTTTTCCAGCAATTTGCGCTTACGGCTAACATCGCCGCCATAACATTTTGCCGTCACATCCTTACGCAACGCACCAACGGTTTCCCTGGCGATCACCTTACCACCAATCGCCGCTTGCAAGGCGACCTTAAACAACTGCCTAGGGATCAGGTCTTTGAGCCTGCCGCAAATTGCCCTGCCTCGGCTTTCGGATTGTTCGCGATTAACAATCATGGCCAGCGCGTCCACCGGATCACCATTGACCAGAATTGACACCTTGACCAAATCGCCTTCGCGATAACCGGTGATATGATAATCGAATGAGGCATAGCCCTTGGTAACTGATTTGAGGCGGTCATAAAAATCAAACACGACCTCATTAAGCGGCAAGCGATAGACCACCATCGCCCGATTGCCTGCATAGGTCAAATTGACCTGCTCACCTCGGCGTTCGGTGCAGAGCGTTAACACCGAACCCAAAAACTCATCCGGTGTCATGATCGTTGCTTCAATCCATGGCTCTTCGATATGGCTGATCCGAGTCACATCGGGCATATCCGCAGGATTATGAAGCGATACCTCAGTGCCATCAGTTTTATGGATATGATAAACCACCGAAGGGGCGGTTGCGATCAGCTCCAGATCAAACTCTCTTGCTAGTCGCTCGCGGATAATTTCCATATGCAACAGCCCCAAAAACCCACAGCGGAAGCCAAACCCTAGCGCGGCAGAGGTTTCGGCCTCAAACGAAAAGGACGCATCATTCAGGCTAAGCTTTTCCAGTGCGTCGCGCAGATCGCTAAACTCACCTGCATCAAGGGGAAAAAGCCCACAAAACACCACCGAAACTGTGGGCTTAAACCCCGGCAAAGCCTCGCTTGCAGGTTTGCGGTCATCGGTGATGGTATCACCAATCTTGGCATCAGAAACGGTTTTTACCCCAGCGTTAATAAACCCCACTTCACCGGGCCCTAGCTGATCCACGCTGGCAGGCTTTGGGCCAAAAACACCCACCCGTTCAACCACATGGCTAGACCCTGCGGCCATCATGCGTATCTTCATGCCTTTCTTCAGCACCCCATCACGAACCCGAACCAGCGTCATCACCCCCAGATAAGGATCATACCAGCTATCCACCAACATCGCTTTCAGAGGGGCGTCAGCATCCCCTTCTGGTGCAGGCAGGCGCGCCACCAAGGCTTCAAGCACATCTTCAATGCCGATATTGCTCTTGGCTGAGGCCTCAATCGCGTCACTGGCATCTAGCCCGATGACTTCTTCGATTTGGGCACGCACACGGTCAGGCTCTGCGGCAGGCAGATCAATTTTATTCAGCACTGGAACAATTTCGTGATTCACATCAATCGCCTGATACACATTGGCAAGGGTCTGTGCCTCAACCCCTTGCGAGGCATCCACCACCAAAAGCGAGCCTTCGCAAGCCGCCAAAGATCGCGACACTTCATAAGCAAAATCCACATGCCCGGGCGTATCCATCAGGTTCAAGATATATTCCTGACCATCACGCGCTTTATAATTCAGCCTTACGGTTTGCGCCTTGATGGTAATGCCGCGCTCCCGTTCCAGTTCCATGTTGTCGAGCACTTGCTCTTTCATCTCACGATCCGTGAGACCACCGCAATGCTGTATCAACCGATCAGCCAAGGTGGACTTGCCATGATCAATATGGGCAATAATCGAAAAATTACGAATGTGTGATAGCGCAACCATGTTGGAACCCTAAACATAAACTTCTGTCACTCATAGCGATTTCCGACGCATCGCGCAACGGTCAGATTGACACGCTGGCCGCCTCACGATAAAAAGGGACTATGTGTTCTTTATTGCAAAACACCCTTCGACTAATCTGCCCGGCTCCTGCCCTAAGGAATGGCCGGAGTCGGGATATGTTATTTTCCTAAATTGTTTATGGCTGGATGCCTTTGGCGCCGCCATTTTTGCCGATCACATACATAAATAAAGCAGGTTTATCATGACCCCGACAACACCCACTGCCCCTGCCGCTAAGATGGCTGGCTCTCAGCAGAGTTTTCAAAAATATCGTCCTTTTCCGCCCCTTGACCTCAAAGATCGCCGCTGGCCTGATCAGACCATCACTTCTGCCCCTATCTGGTGCAGTGTGGATTTGCGCGATGGCAATCAAGCATTGATTGAACCTATGGACAGCCCACGCAAGATGGTGATGTTCCGTCTGCTTGTGGGGATGGGGTTTAAGGAAATTGAGGTAGGGTTTCCATCAGCATCAGAAACCGACTTTAATTTCTGCCGTGAGCTGATTGAAGGCGGACATATTCCTGATGATGTGACCATACAGGTGCTAACCCAAGCGCGTGAACATTTGGTTGACCGCACCTTTGAGGCTATCCAAGGGGCAAAAAGCGCTATCCTGCATATCTACAACTCTACCTCTACCTTGCAACGCCGGGTGGTGTTCAAGGAAAGCCGTGATGGGGTAAAGGATATCGCCATCAACGGCGCAAAAATGGTGGCTGACCGGATCGGGCGGCTGACCAATACCCAGCTTCAGCTTCAGTATTCGCCAGAATCCTTTACCGGCACTGAACTCGACTACGCACTTGAGGTGTGTGAAGGGGTTATGGATATCTGGCAACCCACACCCGAAAACAAAACCATCATCAACCTGCCAGCAACGGTGGAAATGTCGACACCTAATATCTATGCGGATCAAATCGAATGGATGTCACGCCAATTTAGCCGCCGTGACAGCATCGTTTTATCCTTGCATCCCCATAATGATCGTGGCTGTGCCATTGCCGCGACAGAACTGGGGCTGATGGCAGGGGGTGATCGGGTTGAGGGTACCTTGTTTGGCAATGGGGAGCGCACAGGAAATGTGGATATCGTCACCCTTGGTCTTAACCTGTTGACCCAAGGCGTTAATCCAATGCTGGATTTCTCCAACATCAACCATCTGATTGAAACCGCGGAATTCTGTAACCAGTTACCAGTGCATGAACGCCACCCTTATGCTGGCTCGCTTGTTCATACGGCGTTTTCAGGTAGCCATCAGGACGCCATCCGCAAAGGCATGGATGCCCTGAACGAAAATAGCGATAGCCATTGGGAAGTGCCCTATCTGCCGATTGACCCATCTGATATTGGACGCACTTATGAGGCGATTATTCGTGTCAATTCCCAATCCGGCAAAGGCGGTGTCGCCTATCTGCTAGAGATGGATCATCATATCAAACTGCCGAGAGGGGCAGAGATTGAATTGAGTAAAGCGGTGCAAAAGGTTGCTGATACCACCGGCCAAGAAATTACCAGCGCCCGTATTTATGACATTTTCATGGATGAATATATCAATCAGAATGGGCCATTCACCTTGATCAGTTTTTCTAGCCAAAAATCTGAAACAGGAAAAGACCAAGAAGATATCTCCGCCACTGTCAATTATCAGGGTGAGAACATCAGCTTTGAAGCCACTGGCAACGGCCCCATTTCTGCCTTTGTGGAAGGGATGCGAAAACGGTTCAACCTTAATTTCAGACTAAAAGATTTTGGTCAGAACACGCGAAGCGCAACATCAAAGGCTGAATCTGCCGCCTATGTGGAACTAGAGGTAACAGGCGATCATCCTCGCCATGTTTTCGGGGTTGGGTTAGATACCTCAATCACCCGTGCCCCTATCCGCGCGGTGGTTTCTGCGATCAACCGGATTTAACTTATCCCCAGCATCACCCCAAAAGGGCTGATGCTGGGCTTGATTTTCTAATGGCAGTTATGATCTAAGCACGCCGCCGCAATGCTTATCCACCGCCGCAATAATCGCGGCAGAGGCGGCCTCAATCTCTGCATCGGTCAAGGTGGCTTTCGTTGGCTGAAGCGTCACGGATAAGGCAACCGATTTCTTGCCTTCAGGGATGCCTTTACCAGCATAAACATCAAATACCGTGACCTCTGTCACCAGCGGCTTGCCAGCGCCTTTCATGGCGCGGATCAGGTTTTCTGCGGTAACGGCTTCATCAAGCAAAAAGGCAAAATCCCGCCCGACAGGCTGAAATGCGGATAATTGTGCCATGGGCCGCTGTGCGGATTTCTTGCGCGGCATTGATACCGCATCAAGCATAACCTCAAACCCTGCAACCGCACCTTTGTGATCATCCAAATCATGGGCGGCAAGAAAGGCCGGATGGATCGTACCAAACCGCGCCAAAGTGACTTTCCCTTGATTAAGCGTACCGCTTTGGCCGGGGTGATACCATTCAGGGGCATCAGTGCGGACTTGCAACGCATCAACACGCACCCCTAACGCCGCCAGCGCGGCGATAGCGTCTGCCTTGGCATCAAGCCAGTCCACAGGTCTTGCTGAACCTGTCCATTCTCTTGGTGCCAACATTCCGCTTCGCACTCCGGCAAGGACAAGGTGCTGATCTTCAGGCGCATCACCAGTGAAAACAGGGCCAATTTCAAAGACACCGACATCGCCCTCACCGCGTGCCTGATTACGCGCCGCCACATTAAGCAAGATGGGGATAAGGGATGGACGCATCACCGATAAATCTGTGCTGATCGGATTAACCAAGCGCAACGCCTCTGCCCCGCCACCATATTTTTCTGCGGTCGCGGCATCTAAGAAAGTAAAGCTAACCGCCTCACTCAATCCGCGCCCTGCCATGAGCCGACGCAACACAATCGGACGCTTCTGTTCATCAGAAACCGCAGGTTGGCTGACCACGCGGTCACGCGGCAAGGATAACTCTGGGATCAGGTGATAACCGCTAACGCGAACCACCTCTTCGACCAAATCCGCAGAACCAACAATATCCCCTCGCCATGGCGGTGGCATCACTTGCCATTGATCCCCATCATCAGAAATGCTGAACCCAAGGGTGGAAAGGATATGCCGCTGTTTGTCAGGCGCGATGACAACCGAGGTTAATTCTTCTGCGCGATCTGGGCGATAAGAAATCTGGCGTTTCCAGTCCGCGCCGCCCCCTTTGCGATCAATTTCTGAGGCTTCACCACCGCAGATATCAAGCACCATCTGAGAGACATAATCCATAGCCCAGTCTGGTGAGGTGACATCAAGGCCGCGTTCAAACCGATACCGCGCATCCGAATGAATATTTAATCCGCGCCCTGTCATCGCCACAGACACCGGATCAAAAACAGCAATCTCAAGGAACATCTTACTCGTGGTATCGGTCACGCCAGTGCGCTCACCACCCATAATACCAGCCAAATCATCCGCCCCATCATCATCTGCGATCACCAGCATGGTATCGTTAAGAGCATAAGTCTTTTCATTCAAGGCGGTCATCTCTTCGCCAGCCTTAGCCAAGCGAATGGTCAGGGTGTCCCCCTTGATCCGGTCAGCGTCATAAGCATGAAGCGGACGCCCAAGATCAAGCATCACATAATTCGTGATATCCACTAATGCCGAAATGGGACGCTGGCCAACGGCAGATAGGCGTTGCTGCATCCATTTTGGTGACGCGCCATTGGTTAATCCCCTAAATGTGCGGCCTGTCACCAAGGGGCAAAGCTGCTGTTGATCCGCAGGCAAATCCAGTTTCCATGAAATGTCGCTCTTGCCTTTGGCGTCAATGTTATGATCCGAAAGAGGTTTCAATTCCCCATATCCGGCCGCCGCCAAATCACGGGCAACGCCGCGCACCCCAAGGCAATCTGCCCGATTAGGGGTGATGGCAATTTCAATGATCGGATCATCATAACCGGCATAAGCCGCAAAAGAAGCCCCGATAGGCGCATCTTCAGGCAGGGATATAATGCCATCATGTTCATCAGAAATCATCATTTCGCGTTCAGAACACATCATCCCGCGTGAGGTCACGCCCCTGATGTCTGCCTCGGTCAGGGTCAAATCAATCCCCGGAACATATGCCCCCACCGGCGCAAATACCCCGACAAGGCCCGCGGCGGCATTTGGGGCACCGCACACCACCTCAACCATGCCATTGCCTGTATCCACCTGACACACCCTTAAACTGTCTGCGTTCGGGTGGGGTTCTGCCTTAACAATACGGGCGATATGGAAAGGTTTTAGCGCGTCTGCACGATCTGCTACGCTCTCAACCTCAAGCCCAAGCATAGGAAGCGCATCAAGGATGACCGCCATTTCAGCATCGGTCGCAAGGTGATCTTTTAGCCATGACCAAGTGAATTTCATTGGCTTCTCTGCCCCCTAAAGACCAAGATGCACCGATGGCGGATCAAACGGCATAAAGCCGTAATGCCGCATCCAGCGCAAATCGCTATCATAAAATGGGCGCAAATCAGGGATGCCGTATTTCAGCATCGCTAAGCGTTCCAGCCCCATGCCAAAGGCAAAACCCTGATGCGCATTGGGGTCAATGCCGCAATATTCCAGCACCCTTGGATTGACCATGCCGCAACCCAAAATCTCAAGCCAATCTGCGCCTGCCCCAATGGTCAGGCCGCCGCCATCACGATTGCACCCGATATCCACCTCGGCAGACGGTTCGGTGAAAGGAAAATAGCTTGGCCGGAAACGCACAGGCAGATCATCAACATCAAAAAAGGCACGACAAAACTCAATCAAACAGCCTTTCAGATGCCCCATGGTGATGCCATCACCGATCACAAGCCCTTCGCATTGGTGAAACATCGGCGAATGGGTAGCGTCATGATCAGATCGATAGGTGCGGCCGGGGGCAATGATGCGGATCGGCGGTTTCATCTTTTCCATGGTGCGAATTTGCACCGGCGAGGTATGGGTTCTCAGCACCTTACGCATGCCCTCACTATTGGGGGTCATGTAAAAGGTGTCATGCTCTTGCCGCGCCGGATGATCTTCGGGCATATTCAGCGCGGTGAAATTGTAATAATCAGATTCGATATCAGGGCCTTCGGCAACCACAAAACCCATTTCGGCAAAGATGGCTAGAATTTCTTCCAGCGTTCGGGAAAGCGGATGAATAACGCCTTGCGTTTCAGGCCGATGGCTAAGCGATACATCAACCTTTTCTTCCTCAAGCCGCTTGTTCAATTCAGCCATGGCAAGATCAGAACGGCGAGACTCAAGGGCGTGGGTGACAGCATCTTTAACTGCGTTGAGGGCTTGGCCCATTTCGCGCCTTGCCTCACCTTCAAGCTGACCCAAGGATTTCATAGCCTGCGTCAGCTCGCCCTTTTTGCCTAACGCCTCAATGCGTATGGCTTCAAGCGCATCAGGGGTACTGGCCGCGCCGATCGCTGCAAGGAGGGTATCCTTCAATGCTTGCGGATCGGCACCAGCCATAGGTTTATTCTCCGCTTAGGCTGATGCCTTGCGCGCCTGATCAACCAGCGCCTTGAACGCCGCTTCATCACGCACCGCAAGATCAGCCATCACTTTGCGGTCAATCTCAATCCCGGCAAGTTTAATGCCGTTCATGAATTGGGAATATGTCATGCCATAGACACGGACAGCGGCATTGATCCGCTGAATCCAAAGCGCCCGCATCTCCCGTTTGCGCACACGGCGGTCACGGTAAGCATATTGGCGTGCCTTATCAACGGCCTGTTTGGCCACACGGAAAACATTCTTGCGCCGGCCATAATAGCCCTTGGCGGCAGAGATCACTTTCTTATGACGGTTGGCAGCAGTTGTGCCAGAGGTAACTCGAGCCATATCAATCTCCTCAAATTAAGCGTAAGGCAGAAAACGCTTAACGATACGGGCATCAGCATCACTAAGGATCATGGTGCCACGCGCTTGGCGTTTCATTTTCTGGGAACGACGGCGGAGATTGTGTTGGAGAAAGGCGGCACTGCCACGAACTTTCCCCGAAGCGGTCAGACGAAAACGCTTTTTCGCCCCGCTTTTGGTTTTCATTTTGGGCATTTCATCCTCTTTCGGGTAAGGCTGTAAAAAACAACCGGGTTAATCATCAACCGGCCGGGCATGCCCTTATGCGCCCGGTCGCGGAACATGGACGGGTTTTAGCCATAAAATGCGCGGAATGCAAGCCATAAAACCGCATAACGCCCAAGATGGCATCAATCATCTCAGCGATAAGCGTAAAGGGGGCGGCATAAGCCGATTAGGCTGGTGCCAACACCATTACCATTTGGCGGCCTTCCATCTTTGGCATGGCCTCAACCTTGGTAATTTCTTCCATTTCATCACGAACCCGGGTCAGCACTTGAGCGCCAAGTTCTTGGTGTGCCATTTCACGGCCTCGAAACCGCAATGTCACCTTAACCTTGTCGCCAGCGTCAATAAACTTGCGCACATTGCGCATTTTGACCTGATAATCATGTTCATCAATATTGGGGCGAAGTTTGATTTCCTTCACCTCAACGATTTTCTGCTTTTTCCGTGCGAGATTGGCGCGCTTCTGGGTTTCGTACTTAAACTTCCCGTAATCCAGAATCTTGCACACAGGGGGGTCAATATTCGGCTGAACCTCAACAAGGTCTAGGCCGACATCTTCTGCTTTTTGCAGAGCTTCCCTTAGACTGATAACACCTAATTGTTCACCGTTTTCATCAATGCAGCGAACGGTCGGATTAGTAATGGCATCGTTAACACGAGGTCCATTACGACTCATGGTGCCCTTTTGTGGGCCTATTGGTGGACGAGCTATCGAAGTATCTCCTTTGCGGATAGATGAACATTTGGTTTAAATAGAATGGACATAAAACAATAACAAAAATCAAGAGGTTTTCATATCTGGCGGTGTAATTTCTTTGGCGAGTGTGGCAAGCGCTTCATCCATGGGAAGGATTTCTTGCCCATTATCACCCAGTCGGCGCAGGGCAATGGTGCGTTCAGCCATTTCCCTTTCCCCCACCGCGATAATAAACGGCACCTTTGCCACCGAATGTTCACGCACCTTATAACTGATTTTTTCATTGCGGCCATCAAACTCTACCCGGAATCCCATCGCCGCCGCGCGTTCCCTGACCTCTGCGGCATAGGATTTTGCGGCATCAGTGATCGGGGCAACAACCAGTTGAACAGGCGCCAACCATGGCGGCATCCGACCAGCGTATTGTTCAATGAGAATACCAATCCAGCGTTCCATAGACCCTAAAATGGCACGGTGCAACATCACTGGCCGCTTGCGCGATCCATCTTCTGCCACATATTCGGCATCAAGGCGTTCAGGCAGAACAAAATCTACCTGCAAGGTGCCGCATTGCCAATCACGGCCAATGGCATCACGCAACACAAACTCAAGCTTAGGGCCATAAAACGCGCCTTCGCCAGGGTTTAAGGTGGTCTCTAGATTTGCTGCCTTTGTTGCTGATTGCAACGCCGCTTCTGCACGATCCCAAGTGGCATCATCCCCTGCCCGAACCGGCGGGCGGTCAGAAAACTTGACCCTAACCTCATCAAAGCCAAAATCCCGATAAATATCCAGCAAGAGATCACAAAACGCTCGGCCTTCACTATCAATTTGGTCTTCGGTACAGAAAATATGGGCGTCATCTTGGGTAAATGCCCGAACGCGCATGATCCCATGCAAAGCCCCTGACGGCTCATTTCTATGGCATGATCCAAACTCTGCCATTCGCAAGGGCAAATCACGATATGAGGTGATGCCTTGGCGATAAATCTGAACATGGCCGGGGCAATTCATCGGCTTGAGGGCTAGGATGCGATCCCCTTCGCTTTCGGCGGTGAACATATTTTCACGGAATTTATCCCAATGCCCCGATTTCTCCCACAAAGTGCGATCAATAAGTTGGGGGGTTTTCACCTCTTTATATTGCGCTTGATCTAAACGGCGGCGCATATAACTTTCAATCACACGGTACATTGTCCAGCCTTTAGGATGCCAGAACACCGAACCCGTGGCCTCTTCTTGGATATGAAACAGCTCAAGCGCCTTACCTAGCTTACGGTGATCACGCTTTTCCGCTTCTTCCAGCATGGTCAAATAGGCGCTGAGGTCTTTATCTGTGAAAAAAGCCGTTCCATAAATCCGTTGCAACATCGGGTTTTTGCTATCACCGCGCCAATACGCCCCTGCCACGGTCATAAGCTTAAAAGCATGGCCAATTTTCTTGGTTGAAGGCGCGTGAGGCCCGCGGCAAAGATCAATAAAATTCCCTTGGCGGTAAAAGGTAACCGTCTCATCCGCAGGAATGGCATCGACCAGCTCAACCTTAAAAGGCTCGTTGTTTTTCTGATAGAACGCAACGGCTTCATCTCGTGTCCATACTTCACGGGTGATGGCCTCATCCCTGTCCACAATCTCATGCATACGGGTTTCGATAGCGGCTAAATCCTGTTCAGAAAACGGGGTTTCCCGATAGAAATCATAATAAAACCCATTTTCAATAGATGGGCCAATTGTAACTTGGGTTTCAGGGTAAAGTTCCAGCACAGCCTCAGCCAGAACATGGGCGCAATCATGCCTGATCAAGGCCAGCGCATCATCATCCTTTGCCGTGACTAGCGCAAGACTCACATCGTCTTCAATGATCCGGCTAAGATCAATAAGATCCCCATTCATGCGTGCCGCTAAAGCTGCCTTTGCCAAACCGGGGCCAATATCTGCCGCAACATCATAGGCGGTGACTGGCTGATCGAATTGGCGTTTTGAGCCATCTGGAAGCGTGATAACTGGCATGATATCCTCATCCATATTGTGATGATTTCTAAAAATCCTTATTGCAAGTCTCTGTTCTTAGCCTTTTGAGCCAAGCCATTCAAGCGATAACACCTTCAAAATCTATACCAAAGCGGATTTCAAGGCTTTGCCATAGACGCTAAGAGTTTTTGATACCATGAGATCAGTTGAGAAATTTGCAACAATATGTTGCCGTGCGCGATTGGCAAATTGCTTACGCTCACGCACTTTGAGGGCTAATGCCTCGGCAATAGCCGTCCCAAGACTATCGACATTCCCCGGTTCTGCCAGCCAGCCGGTTTCGCCGGGGATAATGCTTTCTGCCGCCCCCCCATGGTTAAATGCCACCACAGGACGCCCCATGGCCTGTGCTTCAATCGCAACCCTGCCAAAGGGTTCCGGGGTGAGTGACGGCATGACCACCACATCAGCAAGCATCAGAGCGGCTGGCATATCCTGACTTTCTGGCGCAAGTTTCACGCGCCCCTCCAATCCTAGCTGAGAAATGCTGGAGGTAAGACGCTGTTGGAAACCGGCCTTGCCGGAAAGTGCACCAACCAATACCAATATAATATCTTTTTGATCCAGTTTTGCCATAGCCTCAATGGTGATCTGCTGGCCTTTCCAAAGCGACGGACGCGCCGGCAACATCACCACCTTTTTGTGATCAGGTATCCCCAAATGATGCGCGGCATTAATCACTCGCTGTGCTGATACCTTGGCAGGATCAAACATATTGATATCCACACCTCGATGAATAGTGGTAATACGCTTGGCAATCTTGGGGAATTGATCTTTGACTAGCCCAGCAATATAGCGCGAAATGGCGATAATATGATCTGACCGCACCATAATAGAATTGTAATAGCGCTTAAAGATATTTCCGGCTTTGAACCGGCCATGAATGGTGGATACCACAGGCACCTTAATGCGCCGCGCCGCCGCCATGGCAATCCATGCCGGTGCTCTTGACCGCACATGAACTAAATTTACCCCTTCTTCAACCATAATCTGCCGAAGCCGGCGGCGAATAAACGGCCAGCGTAATGGGTTTTTAGAGGCCACAGGTAAAGCAATATGTTCCGCGCCCATGCGTTTCAGGCGAGTGACCATAACCCCACCTGAGCTAACGACCAGCGAACGGCCACCAGCGGCGAGAATAGCCTCAGCCATTTCCAGAGTGCCGCGTTCAACCCCACCCTGATTAAGGCTGGGTAGAATTTGCATGATGGTCTTGCCTTTGAGTTGTGGTGATGGCATGGATAAGAAGCAGTCTTATGTAAATGATAATGATGGATACGCTTTTAACGCTTCATCGGCCTCTTGTATATCGCTTTATTGGCCGATAGGCATCTCTTCGGAGGCAGGACGCTTTATGACAACGGATACCGCCACCCCCCTTTCGTTTCTGAAACATGATGGCAAAACCATCGCTTATCGCAGGTTTCTTGCAAAAGATACCCCGACGATTGTTTTTCTTCATGGTCATGGTTCTGATATGGATGGCACTAAGGCCTTAGTGGTGGAGGAATGGGCCAGACATCAGAATTTTGGCTGTATTCGGTTTGATTATACTGGGCATGGCCAATCTGATGGCAATATGCTTGACGCCACGATCGGGCAATGGAAAGCGGATTGTCTGGCGGTCATTGACCAATTGGTTCCGGGGAAATGTTATCTGGTAGGGTCATCTTTAGGCGGGTGGCTGATGCTGTTAGTGGCGATAGCAAGGCCCGAAAAAATTTCAGGCCTTATTGGTATCGCCGCCGCGCCAGATTTTACCGAAGAATTAATCTGGAACGCGCTGAGTAAAGATCAGCAAAAGACCATGGCCTTAAATGGACAAATCGCTTTACCCAACCCTTATGAAGAAAGTGAAGTGGTCTATCCCTATCAATTAATTACCGAGGGGCGCGATCATCTGGTGCTAGGGGGGATGATGCCAATATCCTGCCCTGTGCGGTTGTTACATGGCATGAAAGACGAAGAAGTGCCATGGCAAAC
This sequence comes from Alphaproteobacteria bacterium, assembly GCA_023259875.1. Lineage (GTDB taxonomy): Bacteria > Pseudomonadota > Alphaproteobacteria > Puniceispirillales > UBA1172 > UBA12202. The sequence continues at coordinate 3,111 of JALRFL010000218.1, read as the reverse complement.
TGCTAATCGCATCGCTGAGGCCATTGCCCATAAAAATGTGCAAGTGTTATTTGATGAAGACGCCAATCACCGCTTTTCTGAGCCGGATCAACTCGATACTTTGCTGGCGACCTTGGCAGAAATCACGCGCCAGACCAAACCCTAAGATAGGTTTAGAAATCCAGATTGGTGTAATGTGGGGGTGGCGTGATGCCTGTCACCTGATCAGACAATAACGCCCGAAAACAAGGGCGCGATTTGATCCGTGCATACCACATCTTTAGCTCATCCCATTCTTGCCAATGAATATCATTCATATAATCCAGAACGGACACCGCCGCGGCGATCATAAAATCCGCTATGCTCATCTTTGCGCCGGCTAACCATTGCCGGTGTTCAGCCAGATGATTAAAATAGGCCAGATGCACATTCATATTGCTAAGGGCAGAGCGAATGACCACAGATGATGGCACGCCATCACCCGTCATGCGGCGGATCAAGCGTTCATGGATCAAAGGCTGAACCACTTCGCGTTCAAACCGTCCTGCCGCCCAATCAAACAGTCGTCTGATCTCTGCCCGTTCTGATGCTGAACCGGGCAACAAATGACCATCAGGCAAAACATCTTGAAAATATTCTGCAATGACATAACTGCCACAAAGAACCGTGCCGTCATCTTCCACAAGCACAGGCACGCTACCTGCCACATTTAATTTCAAAAAAGCGGTTTCAGCTCGCCAGTATTCTTCAAGTTTTGGCAAGAAATCCAGCTTGTGTTCTGTTAGGAAAAGGCGCACAAATCGCGACCCTGATGACAACCAGTAATGATGCAGAACGCGCATCAGTTAACCTCTTTCGTTGCAGGGATCATAGACAAAACCGGCCAAGGTTTCGGCGGCATTTCATCTGGCGTGGCCGAAGATAACGCCAGCATATGCAAACGCTCTTCTTCTATATGGGCAGGAAGGCTAACATCATCATAAGTCACAGGGCTAAACCCAAACTTGAGATAATAATTTGGCTCACCCGAAATAAAACACCAATGCCAAGGCCCTGCCATAGCACGCTCAAGGCTCTGCCGCACCAACTGAACCCCAATGCCCCGTCCACGAACCGCCGGATCAACCGCCAACGGCCCTAACAGAATTGATGGTTTTTCTGCAATAGTAATTGACCAATAGCGGATTGAGCCCAAAAGATGTCCGGCTTCGGTCTCCGCCACCAAACACAACTCCTCAATCACCTTGCCCTCACGCAGACGCCAAATGTTACGCCCAGCATGGCTTGAGCTAAAGCCCAAGCTCATCAGCCGGTCAATCTCTTTGGCATCATCAGAGGTCTGTTGCCTGATCACAACAGATAGGTTTGGATCAGAATGAGCGGCAGCGTCCATGGCGTTGTCTTTATTACTTTCACCAATGGGTAAGACCACGGATGAATTTGACCAAAAGTAAATGGATCAGGCGATAGCCTCACCACCTTTAGTAACGATAACAGGATGCGACAAATGCGGCAACACCTCATGCGGCACAATATGCCAAAATTGCGAAACCGCCTGATCCCATTCAGACAACAGCTTAGCCGCGAGCGGTGATGCGGTATGGCGGTGATGCTCCTCAATTCTAGCCTTAAGATGATCTGCCCAATGTGAGGTTAAGAGCCGGTAAAGACCAATGCTTTCTGAATTGATCTGGCTTTCAAACTTACCATCAGGATCATAGGCAAAGGCCATGCCACCTGTCATGCCAGCCCCAAAATTTGACCCAACACGACCAAGAGTCACAACCTCACCACCTGTCATGTATTCGCATCCGTTCGACCCACAGCCCTCAACCACAGCCACCGCGCCAGAATTACGAACCGCCAGCCTTTCACCAGCCTGACCAGAAGCAAACAATTTGCCAGAAGTCGCCCCATAAAGGACGGTATTGCCAATGATGGTATGATCTTGCGGCACTAATGGTGATGCCGCCATTGGGCGAATACTGATCAGGCCACCTGATAGCCCCTTACCCACATAATCATTAGCATCCCCATGCACCTCAAGCTTGAGGCCTTGCACCGCAAACGCACCAAGGGATTGCCCAGCAGAGCCGCGCAACCGCACGGTGATGGTTTCCTCTTTCAATCCTGTCATACCAAACTTACGGGTGATATGCGATGACAGGCGCGTGCCAATAGCGCGTTGGGTGTTCTTCACATTATAGGAAAGCTGCATCCGTTGACCACGATCAAGGGCATTGCGTGCATCTGTTAACATCAAGGCATCAAGGGTGTCAGGCACCTCGTTGCGTTCATGATTAGGCTTGCGTCCATGGGTTGTGCCATCTGCGCGAACGAGAATGGGATTGAGATCAAGATCATCAAGCGCGGCATCACCTCGGCTGACCTGACGTAGTAAATCCGTACGACCCACCACCTCATCAAGGCTCGACATACCAAGCGAAGCCAAGATTTCGCGTACCTCTTCGGCAATATGCGTGAACAGTTGCACCACTTTTTCAGGCGTGCCTGTAAATTTCGCGCGCAAATCTTCGCGCTGGGTGCATACTCCCACAGGACAAGTGTTGGAATGACATTGTCTGACCATGATACAGCCCATGGCGAGCAATGATGCCGTCCCAATACCATATTCTTCAGCCCCTAACATCGCGGCCATCACCACATCACGCCCTGTTTTCAGACCGCCATCAGTTCTTAGGATCACCTTGTTGCGCAGGCCATTCATGGTGAGGACTTGGTGGGCTTCCGACAGCCCCATTTCCCATGGCATCCCTGCGTGTTTGATTGAAGATTGGGGGCTTGCCCCTGTTCCGCCGCCATGACCAGAAATCAAAATCGTATCTGCCTTAGCCTTAGCAACACCAGCCGCAATCGTACCAATGCCTGTCGCGGCAACAAGTTTCACACAAACCCGAGCATTCGGATTTCATCCAGACTCTTGGAACCGAATCAATGTCGAGTGGTTCAAGCTTTTTTCATGCAGCCGCGTTAAAGATGTTTGTCGAAATGATTCATGGCAACTACAACTCCAATAACGCGCACCATGACCAAAGTGCCTTCGAACGTGCGCAGTTGTTCTTAGACCTGTGCCTTTATGGCTATTCGAAAAGTGGTCTTCCCACTACCTTG
>JALRFL010000216.1 GCA_023259875.1 Alphaproteobacteria bacterium | reverse complement strand
CTGCTTTCAAAGCTTAATAATTTAACTGTTAAAATTTAATTTATTCTGATAGGATGCATTTTTTTTAAAATATTATGGCAGTACAAAAAAGTAAAAAAACAAGATCAAAGCGTGGAATGATTCGTTCTCACGATCATTTGTCAGATCTGACATTATCTACTGACCCAGTGTCTGGTGAAAGGCATCTTCGTCATCAAATGACTGTTGATGGTTTCTACAAAGGCCGCTTAATAAAGGATCTAAGAAAACCAATCAAAGAAGTAGAGGATAACGAAGCTCAAGACTAACCATGTCTTTTCCTGCTTTTTTAGCGTTTCCCGGTCAGGGCTCACAACATTTATCTATGCTCTCAAAGGTCGGTTTATCTGAGATTGCTCTATCAAGTGAATATTCACCCGTACTAGAATGTTGCAGTGATCTAATATCTCATGATGCGTATAAATTAATTGAGGAGGGTCCTGAGGAATTAATTAATGAAACCTCAATAACTCAACCTCTTCTGCTGCTTTGCTCTTATCTCCATTTTCAAAAATTACAAGATTCTATGGATATTGCTCCTGCATACTTTGCTGGTCATTCTTTAGGTGAATATTCTGCTTTAGTTGCTGCTAATTCAATACCGGTTAATGTAGCTTTAAAGTTGGTAAGAAAAAGGGGGGAGTTAATGGAATTAGCTCCAAAGGGATCAATGTCTGCAATCATGGGTTTAGAAGATAACATTATCAGTGAAATATGTTTAGCTGCATCAACAGGTGAAAATTCTCATGTCCAATGTGCAAATTTAAATTCACCAAATCAAACCGTCATATCCGGCCATGATGATGCGATAAATAGAGCGCAAGATTTATGCCTTTCTAAGGGTGCTAAACGAGCAATAAAACTTAAAGTTAGCATCGCATCACATAGCAAATTAATGCTTAGGGCTGCAGATGAATTTCAACAAGCACTCGAAGCTGTTGAATTCTGTATGCCTGATACAAAAATCATCCATAATGTATCTGTTGAAGCTGCATCATCACCACATGAAATCCAATCTTTATTGGTTTCACAATTACACTCGCCTGTTAGATGGGTTGAAATATGCGACTTCATTGCAACATTAAATTTACCAATTATTGAGTGTGGCCCAGGGACAGTTTTATCGGGATTATTTAAATCAAATAAGCTTGATAGCTATTTTTCTACTTCTGACGAAGAATTTTATGAGAAGATAAATAATTATGGATAAAAAAATAGTTTTTATTACCGGGGTTTCAAGAGGCATAGGATTAGAGATTGCTAAATGCTTTTTAAATGATGGGTACTTTGTCATTAACCCCAAGATTATTGAGGTATCGCCAGAGTATTCGACCGCGGAAACGGTTGAGCAATTTATTTGCACATCCTCGCCCCGCAAAAAGCGTGATGATCTGCGCCAGTTGATCCGTGATGAAAATGTCACCAACGCTTTTATCTTTTGTAACCGCAAGCGCGATATTGCCACCCTCAAACAGTCACTAGAACGCCATGGCATGGATGTGGAATGTTTGCATGGGGATATGTCACAATCCGCCCGTAATGCGGCGCTGAAGCGGTTTAAGGACAATGAGGTCAGATTGTTGGTGGCTAGTGATGTGGCGGCACGCGGCATTGATATCGCTGGTCTTTCTCATGTTTTTAATTTTGATATTCCTCATAACCCTGAGGACTATGTGCATCGTATCGGCAGAACTGGCCGCGCCGGAATGTCTGGTCGGGCGTTTAGCTTTATTGCGAATGAGGATGACCAAAGCTATCTCAGCGCTATTGAAAAGCTGATTGGGAAAACCATCCCGACCCTTCAAGGTGACAGCAAAACGGATAAAGGTTCCGCCAAGGCATCTTCGCAGAAACCATCGGCAAAAACTGATGCCGCGTCTGATGATCAAGCCCCAACAAATGATAACAAAACCGCAACGCGGAAAGCCAAAGGCCAGCGTCACCAAAATCGCAATGTCGAAGGCGAAAGAGACCAGCCACCAGATTGTTCAGGCAACAGTTTCCGCGACACCGAACACACCCCTGCCTTTTTGTTAAAGCATCCGGCCTAACCCTAAGGGTTTAGTGTCTTCTCAATCACTTCTGAAAGATCAGAAGACAAGGTGGAGGCAGTTTTAAGGCGGATCAACGCCCCTTTCATTAATGCTTGCCTGTCTTCGTGATACCTAGAAAACCGCGTTAATGGCAGAACCATTCGGGCAGCAATCTGCGGATTGCGTGCGTCAATTTCCGCTATATGATGCGCTAGAAACCGATATCCTGATCCATCATTAGCATGGAACATCCGATAATTAAGAGCGGCGAAAACAGATATTACGGAACGCAATTTGTTTGGATTCCCCGGATCAAACGCGGGGTGCGTCATCAACGCCTCACAATGCTCTGGTGTGGACACAAACGGGCATGACGCCTCAAGCGAAAACCATTTTTCCATCACCAGCGCGTCATTTGTCCAACGCGATTCAAATTCTGCCATGGCCTGCATACGCTCGGCGGCATCAGATTGATTAAGCGCCCCAAGGCCAGCCATGGAAATTGTCATATTTTTATGACCAGCCATGACCAAAGCCTGTTGATAAGGCTTTTCTTCTCTGGTCAAGACAAGCAAATGGATCAGCATATTCAAAAGCCGCCTTTGGCCAGCGTCACATTTACCCAAATCTGCCATTAATCGCGTGATAATAGCTTGCGCTGGCTCCCACATATGACGAGCAATTGCCTTAGCTAATTTCCGCCTTGCACTCCACACTGACAATGGATCAACCACAGGTAACGCCGCTTCGATAACCTGTTGTGATGGCAGTTTCAGCAATTCTGCCTTAACCGCATAATCAAGGTTTTTTTCTTCAAGTATTGTTATAATTACTGAAGATAAGTTGTTGATATGTTGATTAATATCATCATTTATATTTTCGTTCTTAATGATGGACAGAATGATAGATTTCATCAACTCTTGCCCAGCGTTCCAGCGGCCATAGCTGTCTTTATCTGACGCCAAGAGCAAGAGCAATTCTTCAGCGTTCAGATCAGAATGTAATTGCACAGGCGCCGAAAACCCGCGCAACAAGGATGGCACAGCATCCGCAGGCACTTGTTCAAATCGGTGCGTTTCTTTCTTTTCGGTCAGGGTAATG
>JALRFL010000094.1 GCA_023259875.1 Alphaproteobacteria bacterium | reverse complement strand
CTGAGAAGCGGCTGCAGTAGTTCTTTGATCTGCTTCAATCTTGCTTAAAGCAACTATGAAAAAGCCACCCATATCGGCGGTCATAGCAACACCGTTGATGTCGAAACTTCAGCAGGAACAATTCCAGTTGATACAGGCTTTATTGTCTTTAATCCTAAACGCTATCCCAATTTGGTGGGGATGCTGGATTATCTCAATGTTGCCACCGAAGAAAGCGATATGTCCTTTGCCCTGTCTCTCAATGGCGGCAAGATGGAGTATGAAGGCTCGCTTCCGGGGTTGATTGGTCAGCCGTCAAATCTGTTGTCGCCTTCATATTGGCGCATGATCACCAATTTGATCAAATTTTATCGTACAGGTATGGCGGCGGTTGACGCAGGCAAAGCGGATGAAACCTTGGGGGAGTTTATCTCTCGCATGGGTTATGCCAAGGCGTTTGTTGATTATCATCTGTTGCCGCTTGGGGCGGCGATTTGGTCATGCCCCGCGGAAGCGATGTTACGCTTTCCTGCGCGGTCATTCATGGCCTTTATGGATAATCACCAGTTGATGGATTTCACTGGCCGGCCACGATGGCGAACGGTCAGTGGGGGATCACGGCAATATGTTCGGCAAATTATCAATCGCCTGAAAAAACCCATCAGAAACCAATCACATATCAAAGGATTGCGGCGCGTGAATGGTGGGGTCATGCTGTCAGTAGCAGGGCAGGGTGAGATTTGGTATGACAGGGTGATTATGGCGGCTCATGCTGACCAATCGCTTGCTTTGATCCATGATGCCTCACCTCAGGAAAAGGCTATTTTGGGGGCATTTGATTTTCAACCAAATGTCGCGGTGCTTCACAGTGATCCGCGGCATATGCCGCGCCGCCGCCGCTTGTGGGCCTCTTGGAACTATCAGACCTCAGGGCAATCTGATCCCCATCAGGACACAAAATTGCAAGTCACCTATTGGATGAACCGGCTTCAGAATATCAGAAAAGATCAGCCGTTTTTTGTGACCCTAAACCCTGTTGAACCTGTGGCAGAGGATCAATGCCACGCCCAGTTTTCTTATGACCATCCGGTGTTTGATCAAAAAGCCCTAAGCGCGCAATCACGGCTTTATGATATCCAAGGTCAAAATGGGCTTTATTTCTGTGGGGCGTGGACGGGCTATGGCTTTCACGAAGATGGTTTGGCTTCGGCGGTACGCGCAACTCGTGCCCTAGGTTTTGATGTGCCGTGGTTCAGTCCCACCAGAGCCGATTTCATAGACAGAGACCTAGGCCGTCTAAGCGAAGTGCCAGCCCAATGACAACGGCCGTTATGCTGTTACCATCTCAGATTTCTCATATGCGCTATGGCAAGCCATCGCATTTCCTGAAGCGCAAGGGTTTGTCAATCTGGATTGATCTGGATCGGCTTGACGAAGCGGATCAACAAAGCCACCTTTTTTCTGTTGGGCGTTTTAATCTCTTATCTTTTCATGAAAAGGATTATGGTGCTAATTTTCACGCTGGCAAATATGTCATGCCGCTCAATGCCTATATTCGGGGCTTAGCGGCAGAAGTCTTGCCAGATACGCCAATTTCAGGAATTCGGATGCTGACCTTTCCGCGCATCTTTGGCGCGGCTTTTAATCCGCTTTCGGTTTATGAGGCCAGTGATGCTAAGGGCAGGGTGATAATGACCGTCTATGAGGTCAGCAACACCTTTGGGCAGAAACATAGTTATGTTGCCACCCATGATGGCAATATTCATCCCGTTCATCAGGTGGAAAAACGCTTTTATGTGTCGCCCTTCTTTCCGGTTGAAGGGGAATACCAACTGTTGACGCGATGCCAAGATCAGAACATGAAGGTTATGGTCGGTTACAAGATTGACGGCAAGCCGGCCTTGCTGGCAACACTGCGTGGGGCATTAAAGCCAATGACCAGTGGCAATATTATGACATTCTTATGGGCAACGGCGCAGTGGCCAATGCGCCCGTTATTATCTATTCACATCGAGGCCTTGAAACTTTATTTCAAGCGTGCCAAGTTTCACGCACGGCCAGAGGCACCCGATAGCCAATGGTCAAAAACGCGTCAACAAATCCGTCAAGATATGCGTTAATATGTAGACTAGGTGAATCTATTTTAGATGCTAATATATTATAAAATAATTAATTATGGATTAATTATATGATAACAAAAATAAGATATTACCTATTCCTTGCATTATGCCGCCGGCTTCGGGTGGGGTCGCTTAGGCTTGTGATGCCGGATGGCAGTAACCACCATTTCAAAGGTAAGATGCCCGGTCCCGATGCTGAACTGGTGTTGCATGACCCCCGCGCGATTAGCATGATCTTGCGTCACGCGCAGATGGGGTTTTGTGAAGCTTTCATGCTGGAATACCTGTCCAGTCCTGATATTGTCCGCGTGATTGAACTGGCTAGCCTTCAGCAAGATGTGATTGATAAAGGGTCAGGATTTAGCTGGTTGCGTAAAGTGTTGCTCAAATTACAGCATCGGCGAAACCGCAACAGCCGCGAGGGATCACGGCGAAATATCGCCCATCATTATGATCTTGGTAATGCCTTTTATGACAAATGGCTCGACCCATCTATGACTCCGCTAGTGAGTGTATCAAGCCTGCCACGATTCCTCTCGCAGTTGTGACGATTGCGAAGTATCAGTATCAGGCTGGGTTCGTTGCTGACCAAGAAATCAACTTGGTGGCCTGTTTGACGGAAATT